>NZ_JBHXML010000035.1:0-92283 GCF_042720345.1 Kitasatospora sp. NPDC058478
GCCCTCCTGGCCACCTGGACCGGCGCCTGCTCGATATGCGGCCAACCCGCACCAACCCCCGACCCCCACCATAGGACCTAACAAAGCCCTACTAGACCATCGCGCTCCAGTACGGGCAGCACACGTTCGGCAGCGGCGCCGGGCCGCGACCGCCGGCGCCCTGCAGTGACGGCAGCCGCTCCGAGCGGGCCACCCCGGGCGAGCTCGCGGTCAGCCCGGCCTCACCCAACTCGCCGAATGCCAGAGCCAGTTGATAACCGTCCAGGGTGGCGGCGGCAACCCCGGGACGGCTCCGGCCGGCGTTCAGCGAAGTGATCGTCCAGCCGCGCTGCCGCCAGTGCCGCTCGACCGCGTCCACCAGTGCCGCCCGCCGGACCGCCGAGACGATGGTGAGGATGTCCCGCCCCCGGGTGACGTACCAGCGCAGGTCCGGGTCCCGCCCCGGCAGCGACAGCCGTGCGCCCGCTCTGGGCGCCGCCCCCTGCCAGACCGGCGCCGGCCGGACGGCGTCCAGGGTGTCCTGAAGCAGGGTCTCGCAGCGCTCGGCGGCTTCGAGCTGATCGACCGCCGGCGCTGGGCCGGGCCACCGGGCGGGTGGCACGACCGGCGCACCGCCTCGGCTTCCACCCGGGAATCCGACGTTCAGTTCGGCACCACCTGGCTGCACTGGTCCCCTCCGCGCTCCTCCCGGTGTTCAGGCCGGGCCGGGATTCCGTCCACTGCTTGGACGGTGGGCGTGGACGGACAGTTCCGCCTCTTACCGTTCCCACACCCTCTTCCGCACCCCTCCCGCACGCCCCTCCCGCGCCCCCCGCATCCCACCCGCAGCCGCCAGGGGTCGCGCCCCGCTCACCGGCCCGGCTCGCCGTCCTGGGTGAGTTCGCGCAGGCGCTGGACCTCGGTGGTGAGTTCGTCGATGCGCCGGTTCAGGGCCTGGATGCAGACCAGGGCGATGCCGTTGGCGTCGACGACGGGGATCACACGGGTGTTCTCGTGGTGGAAGTCGAAGGAGGCGTGCCAGTCCTGGGCCATCGGCCCGATGTGCCGCACCTGTTCGGGCTCCCACAGGTAGCGCCAGGTGCTGATGGGCAGGGCGAGGACCGTCTCCAGTACCTGATGGCCGTTGACCGCCCCGGCCGGGGCGACGGCGGCGGCGTCGGCGGTCTCGGTGTGCTCCGGGGCGGTCCGGGCCGCCTTCCCGGAGCGTCGGAACAGGCCCATGCTCAGCGGCTCCAGTCGATCGGGACGCCCATCCCACCCGAACGCCCCACCCGCCCGCGTCCGACAATCAGGACATAGGGGATCCCGCCGCCACGCTTCCCCCCATCGAGTGAAGCCCCCGCCCGGACCCGCATTCGACCGCCGCACCACCTGTCCGAACCGCCGCACCACCTGTCCGAACCGCCGCACCACCTGTCCGAACCGCCGGCCGATCCGTCGAGGGCCGATCGGTACGAAGCCCAGGGGGAGTTGGCAGGAGCAACCGGCGTTGAGCCTCAGATTTCAAGGCCGGGGTCGAATGTTAACGGCGGGTTTCCGACGGGAACTATGCTCACGGTCGGAAGCACGGGGGGTCCTTGAGGTAAACGACGGGCCTTCTGTGCGCCTATGGCGGGTCAAGTCGCTTTTCGGGAGCTCTCATTGGGTCACGGTGCGTACCGACTGGGCGACGATCGCCACTCGGAGTCGTCAGGCGAACGGCCAACCCCGAGAGATCCCCTGTCCCGCCTCACCAAGGGCATCGTGGTCATGGCGGCCCTCGGGTTCTTCGCCGCCTCGGTCGTGGCCACCGTCCGCAACCGCGACGGCTTCTCGTACCAACTGGCCGCCATCACGGTCCTTTTGGTCCTGCTCGGCTTTCAGCTCCTGCACGCCGGCCCGTGGCGCCACAGACGGCCGTGGTGGCCGTGGAGCCTTCTCGCCCACGGAGTGATCACCTACCTGCCGTTCCTGGTCTTCGACGGGGCGTGGGTCGGCATCCCCGGGTCGTTCGCCGGATCGATGCTCCTGACCGTCGCCGCACCCAGGTCCTGGATCCTCTTCACCCTGCTGGTGGCGGGCCAGTACCCGATCTACGCGGCGCTGGGCGACGACGTCGGGCAGTGCCTCAACGCGAGCGTCTCCACGGCCGCGGGCGGAATCGTCGTCTACGGCGTGGCCCGACTGGCCGACCTGACCGCGGAGTTGCGGGCGGCCCGCACCGAGCTGGCGGAGCGCGCCGTGGACCAGGAGAGGCTGCGCTTCTCCCGGGACCTGCACGACCTGCTCGGCTACAGCCTCTCCGTGGCAGCACTGAAGTGCCAGATCGCCGAGCGGACCGTCCTGGAGGACCCGCGGCGCGCCCGGGCGGAGATCTCCGAGGTGCTGTCGATGGTGAGACAGGCGATGTCCGACACCCGGTGGATCTCCAGTGGCGACCTCCAGATGTCGTTGGCGCGGGAAACCCGCTTCGCCGCCTCGGCGTTGCGGGCGGCCGGCATCAGCGTGGAGGTCGACCTGGCCCACGGCGCCCTGCCGCCCGAGCACGACGCCGTACTGGCGACGGTGACGCGGGAGGCCGTCACCAACATGCTGCGGCACAGCGTGGCCCGGCGCTGCGAGATCCGGGCCGTCAGGGGCGAACTCGGCGATGTCAGCCTGGTGGTCTCCAACGACGGCGTCCTGGCGGAGGGTGTCTCGGCGGAGCCCGGCGGCGGCCAGGGCATCGACAACCTCACGGAGCGGTTGCTCGCCGTCGGGGGACGACTGACCGCGGAGGAGGGCGAGACCGGCTGGTTCCACCTCTCGGCGGTCATCGCGGCCCCGCCGACCAGGACGACGTCCAGGGCCGGCTGACCGTGCGGTCGTGGCCGCCCGACACCCGACGCCCGACACCCGGCGGCGACGGCCACGACCGCACGGCGCCCGCTACTCCCGAAGCCCCATGGCCTCGACCGGCTCCCTGCGCAGCGCCAGCCGGGTGGTCAGCAGCACGGTGCCCAGACCCAGCAGAGCTGCCCCGCCCAGCACCGCGGCCGCCCAGGCCGCGGGTACGGACGGCCAGGCCGAGCCGGTGAGCGCGAGGCTGACGGGCACCAGGACGGCGGCGGTGACCGCGGCGCCGAGGGCGAGGGCCACGCCGACCGTGATGCCCCCCTCCCAGGCCATCATGCGCAGGATCTGACGACGGGTGGTGCCCACCAGCCGCAGCAGGGCGAACTCGCGCAACCGCTCGGTCGTGGCCATCACCAGGGTGTTGACTACGGCGATGGCGGTGAACAGGCTGATCATGCCGAGGAGCAGCCGGCCGACGGCCGTGGCCGACTCCTGCCGGCGCCTGCGGGCTTCGTCGTACGCGGCCCGGTCGCTCGTACGGGCCATGGGGTAGGCGGCGGTGAGGCTTTGGAGCTCCCGGCCGACCTGCTGGGGGTCGGCGTCGGGGGCGGAGCGGACCAGGACCGTCGGCGCGAGGGGGTCCGGTGTGTGCGCGGCGGCGAACTCGGTGGGGAGGAGGGCGTCGGCGAACCCCAGGTCGCGGTCGTAGACGGCGACCACCGTGGCGGTGCTCTCGCTGCCGTCCATCCAGCCGATCCGGAGCTTGGTGCCGACGCCGGCGCCGAGTCCGGAGGCCGAGCGCTGCCCCAGCGCGACGCCGTCCCCGCGCAGTTGGGCCAGCGAGCCCGCGGTGACCCCGGGATCGAGCAGTTCGGACAGCTCGGCGGAATCGACCACCTTGGCGCTGACTCCCCGCGAGCCGGCGGTGCCGGGCGACGCGTTGGACACCATGGTCGTGGCGGGGACGACCCCGCTGACCGCTGTGACACCGGGCAGTTGGCGGGCCGCGGCGACGAAGTCCGGGGGGAGCCCGACACCGTCGGCCTGGACCACGTGGTCGGCCCGCAGCCTTCGACCGTCCTCGGCCGCGGCGGCCTGGGCCTTGACGCCGGGGACGAACAGCACCGTGCTGGTGAAGGCCACCGCCAGCACCAGCGGGGTGACGGCGGCGGCGAAGCGGCGGGGCTGGGCACGCAGGGCCGCGGACGCGAGGAACCCCGCCACGGGGAAGAGCCTGCCCACTGGTCCACCGATCACCACACTGGCGACCCGCCCGACCACCGGTCCGAGCAGCGCCACCCCCAGGAGGAGCAGCAGGACCATGCTCTCGGCCGTGCCGGCCCCGCTCCGGCTGCCCGTGGAGGACGACAGCACCACGGCGCACACGGCGAGCGTCCCGGCCCCGAGCACCGTCCGCACCCAGCCGATCCGCGGCGCGGGCGCAGAGGACTCGCGCAGAGCCCGGGTCGGTTCGACCCGGGACGCCCGGCGCGCGGAGGCCCACACGGCGAGTTGCGCGGTGACGACGACCCCGCCGACGACGGTCAGCAGTGCGGTGGGCCCGACGTGGAGCGGGACGTCGGAGCGGACCACACCGCGGTCGACGAGTACGCCGCGGAGCAGCGAGGCGACGCCGACCCCGACCGGGCATCCGACCAGTGCGGCGCCGAGGGTCAGGACCAGCGTCTCCATCGCGATCATCCGCCGCACCTGTCCCGACGTGGCGCCCACCGCTCGCAGCAGGGCCATCTCCCGCAGGCGTTGCTGGACGGTGAGCGCGAGCGCTCCCGCCACCACGAACACCGAGATGAACAAGGACAGGATGCCGACGGTCCCGGCGAGCGAGGCCAGGCCGTCCCCGGGCCCGGGTGCGCCCGAGAACTCCCGCTCGCCCCGCTGGTCGCCGGTGCTCACCTCGGGCCCGGACCAGAGCTCCGCCCCGGTGGCCGGGAAGGCCGTGGCGAGGACCTGTTCGGCCTGCGCGGCCAGCGCCTGCGGGTCGGCCCCGTCCCGTGCCGTGATGCCGATCGCGTCCGCGCCCTTGGTGGTGCCCGCGAGCCGGGCCGCCTGGTCGGGGCTGAAGAAGAGGGCGCTCTGGCGGGCCAACTCCCGTGGGGGTGAGGCCAGTCCGGACACCGTGTAGGCGCGGGGGGCGGTGGTGGTGGCCACCCGCACGGGGTCGCCGGGCCGGAGCCCGCCGCGTGCGGCCGTCGCCTCGTCGAGGACCACCTCGTCGGGGCCGGCCGGCGGGTGACCGGAGGTCAGGTGGAAGGGGGCGAGGACGGCGCTGGTCCAGGAGTGCCCGAGGGACGCCCCGCCCTGCGGGCCGGAGAGGACCTGCCCCGATCCGGTGATCACGGCGGTGGGGAAGGAGACCTCCGGGGCGACGGTCCCGGCGCCGGGCAGTGCGGCCAGCTTTCCGATCAGCGGATCGACGTCGGCCATCCGGGTCGAGCCGCCGATCACGACCGGGGCCGCCGCATAGCGTTCGGTGGGGGTGCCCGCACGCAGGGCGGACTCCAGCAGGACGCCGCACGCGGCGGTCAGGACGAGGGCGAACGACAGTGCGGCGAAAGCACCCGCGAAGCCCGCCTTGCGGGCGCGCACCGTCTGCCAGGCCAGTAGGAGCATGCCGTTCAGCGCCTTCCCAGGTGGGTCATCCGGTCCGCGACCTGTTCGGGCGAGGGGTTGGCGAGTGCCTCGGCGAAGGAGCCGTCCGCCAGGAAGAACACCTGGTCCGCGTAGGAGGCGGCGACCGGGTCGTGCGTCACCATGATCACGGTCTGCCCCAGTCCGTCGACGACGTGCCGCAGCAGTCGCAGGACCTCCGTACCGGTGGTGCTGTCCAGGGCGCCCGTGGGCTCGTCCGCGAAGACGACCTCGGGTCGCGTGACCAGGGCCCGGGCGATCGCCACCCGCTGCTGCTGACCGCCCGACAGCTGGGTGGGCAGGTGCCGCACCCGGTCGGCGAGGCCGGTCCGGTCGAGGATCTCCCCCAGCCAGGCCCGGTCCGCCCGGCGCCGGGCCAGTCGCAACGGCAGCGTGACGTTCTGCTCGACCGTCAGGGAGGGCAGGAGGTTGAAGGACTGGAAGACGAAGCCGATCCGCTGCCGGCGCAGGACGGTCAGCTCGGTGTCGCCGAGCGCCCCCAGCTCCAGGCCGGCCAGCCGGACCTGCCCGGAGGTCGGGCGGTCGAGCCCGGCGGCGCAGTGCAGGAACGTGCTCTTCCCGGACCCCGAGGGCCCCATCACCGCGGTGAACCCGCCTCGGCGGAATTCCATCGACACCTCGCGCAGGGCGTGCACGGCCCCCGCTCCGCGCCCGTACACCTTGCTCACCCCGTCGAGCCGCACCGCCAGGTCCGGCTCCGAAGTGGAATGGGCCTGTTCCGGATCGCTGGAATCCGCAGTCCGAGAGAAAACGGGAATCCCCTCCTCGATGTGGCGCCCTGCCCTCATTTACCGCAAGCTTAGCCAAATCCACACCGCCCGCTTGGACGTCCGACGGCTTCCGGACAGCGGTCGAGCGGCGCCACCGGAGGCTCCTTCCCAGGTCAACCGGCCGCCAAGCCTGCCGGCCGCCCGCCCGGGAGGGTCCGGAAGTGGACAACCCATGGACACATCCATGCGAATCGCATGGGGCATTTCATGGAGTACCTCGTAGCCAAAAGGCCACCCGGATGCCAGGATCGTACTTGTTCGAAATAACCAAACGCGAACCTCCGGAATTCGGCGAAGATAGCTCCTGTCCGGTTTTCCGGACTTCCGATGGTTCGGCCACTCATTGCTTTGGAGTACTTCGAAGAAGTCACGGGGGTAGTGATGTCCCAGCATTACGATGTGTACTGTATGGCTGATCCGACATTCTTCGACTCGCCCACCGAGCTGAAGGAGGAGGGCCTGGATTTCGCCCTGTCCGACCGGGCGGTGCCCGAGGGCTGGAGCCGGATCCGCAACGGTGACTGGGTGATATACCGCCCCGAGGGCGGCAGGCCGCTGCCCGGGCAGGGCTGGAAGATCCACACGTCCGGCCGAGCGGAGAACGCCGACAGGATTCTCGACGAGGTCTGGGACCACTGCTTCACCGAGCGCATCGCGTTCAAGCACCTGTCCGGCCGCCACATCCTGCACACCCGGAACATGAAGTACGCGCACCGGGGCTCCAGCGGCAAGCTCGTCACCATCTACCCTCGGGACGAGGCCCAGCTGAAGGCCGTGCTGGAGGCGCTCGACCTCCGCATCGGGGGCGAGACCGGGCCCTACATCCTGAGTGACCTGCGCTGGAACGCCGGCCCGCTGTACGTGCGCTACGGCGGCTTCACCGAGCGGCACATGGTCTCCGACCAGGGCCTGCTCGTCCAGGCCATCGAGGCGCCCGACGGAACGCTGGTGCCCGACCGGCGCGACCCGGCCTTCCACGTCCCGCCGTGGGTGACGCTTCCGGACTTCCTGGCTCCCCAACTGAGGGCCCGCCAGCAGGAGTCGGTCGAGGGCCTGCCCTACCGGATCCAAAAGGTGCTGCACTTCTCGAACGGCGGCGGCCTCTACGTCGGCGAGGACGAACGGACCGGGCAGCAGATCGTGCTCAAGGAGGCCCGGGCCCACGCCGGTCTGACCAGCGACGGGGAGGACGCGGTCGCCCGGCTCCAACGCGAGCGGGACGTCCTCGAACGGCTCGCCGGACTGAGCGTCGTGCCCAGGGCCATCGACTACTTCGTGGTCGGCGACCACCATTTCCTGGTCGAGGAATTCCTGGACGGCCAGCCGCTCAACAAGTTCTTCGGCCAGCGCTACCCGTACAACAAGTCCAGGCCGGACGAGGCGGAAATCGCCGAGTACACGGACTGGGCCCTCGGGATCTGCCGCGCCATCGAGGAAGCGGTCGACGCGCTGCACGGGCGCGGAGTCGTCTTCGGTGACCTGCATCCGTTCAACGTCATGGTCCGGCCCGACGGCCGCGTCGCGCTGATCGACTACGAGGTCGCGGCCGGGGTGGAGGCCGAGTCCAAACCGGCGCTCGGCAACCCCGCCTACGCGGCGCCGCGCGACCGGACCGGGTTCGACATCGACCGGTACGCCTTGGGCTGCATCCGGCTCGCGATGTTCCTGCCCCTGACCGCCCTGCTCCGCCAGGACATCGGCAAGGCCAGGCACCTGGCGGAGGAGATCGCCGCCCGGTTCCCGGTGCCACCGGACTTCCTCGACGCCGCGGTGCGGGACATCCTCGGCCCGGCCCGTACCGACGCCACCGGCGCCGGCTCCGGGGGCGGCTCCCGCTCCCGCTCTGGCTCCGGTTCCGGTTCCAGCTCCGGGCCGGCCGCAGCGCCCTTGCCGACGCCGCGCCAGGCCGACTGGGCAGGCACCCGCGACTCGCTGGCGAGCGCCATCCTGGCAAGCGCCACCCCGGACCGTGACGACCGGCTCTTCCCCGGCGACATCGAGCAGTTCAAGACGGGCGGACTCAACCTCGCCCACGGCGCCGCCGGAGTGCTGTACGCGCTGGACGTGACCGGAGCCGGCCGTTTCCCGGAACACGAACAGTGGTTGCTGGACCGCGCCCTGCGGAGGGACCAGCGCGCCCGGTTGGGTTTCTACGACGGCCTGCACGGCGTGGCCCACGTCCTCGACCGTCTCGGTCATCGGACCGAGGCATTGAAGGTGGTCGAGCTCTGCCTCGCCGAGGCCTGGGAAGGCCTGGGGGCCGACCTCCTGAGCGGTCTCTCCGGTCTCGCGCTCAACTTCGCGCACCTCGCCGACGCCACCGGGGAGTCCTCGCTGCGCGACGCCGCCTTCCGGGCCGCCGACCTGGTGTCGGGACAGCTCGGCGGAGCGGACGACGTGCCCGTGACCAGCGGCGGACGCCATCCGCATGCGGGGCTGATGCGCGGCTCCGCCGGACCCGCCCTGATGTTCATCCGACTGTACGAACAGACCCGCGACGAGGCCTTCCTGGACCTGGCCGCCACCGCACTGAGGCAGGACCTGCGCCGCTGCCTGGTCCGCGGGGACGGCGCCCTGCACGTCAACGAGGGGTGGCGCTCGATGCCCTACCTCGCGACCGGCAGCGCGGGCCTCGCGATGGTTCTGGAGCTCTACCTGGCGCACCGCGAGGACGAGCAGTTCCGCACCGCCACCGCCGGTGTCCGGATCTCCTCGCAGTCCGAGCACTACGTCCTGTCCGGCCTCTTCAACGGCAGGGCCGGCATCCTGCAGCACCTCGCCTCGACGTCACGGCACCCGCGGCCGGCGGACGACCCCGACGTGGCCGTGCAGATCAAGGCCCTCTCCTGGCACGCCCTCTCCTACCAGGGCCACCTCGCCTACCCCGGCGAGCAGCTGCTCCGGCTGTCGATGGACCTCGCCACCGGCTCCGCGGGGGTGCTGCTCGCCCTCGGCTCGGCCCTGGGCGAAGGCCCGGTCCACCTGCCGTTCCTCGGCCGCACCGGCTCCGCCTGAACCGGCCCGGACCGCCTGAACCGGTACAGAGGTCCGGGCCGCCTGAACCGATACGGACCGCCGGCCGCAGCAGCCCTCCCGGCCGGGCGACGCCCTCCACCGGGCCGCGCGACCGCCGCCACCCCACAGACCCCCCTTCCGACCCCGGAAGGGTGCCCACAAGGGCAAGACCGCATCCACCTGAAAGGAACGACCATGGCACTGCTCGACCTGCAGACGATGGAACTCCCCGCCGAGGCGGAGGAGATGACCCCGATGGGCAGCGGCCAGAGCAACGACTGCTCGAACTCCAGCTGGCTGTTCTGCAACTGACGCCGACCGGTTCGGTTCGGTCGCAGCACCCGGCACAGCACTGACCACCGTACGACCACCCGCACGACAACCCGAAAGGAACGACCATGGCACTGCTCGACCTGCAGACGATGGAACTCCCCGCCGAGGCGGAGGAGATGACCCCGATGGGCAGCGGTCAGAGCAACGACTGCTCGAACTCCAGCTGGCTGTTCTGTAACTGACGCCGACTCACCCATTAGTCGGTGAGGCCACCCGGTCCTGGGCAAGCACCTGCCCAGGACCGGGTGGCCTGCGCCTCGCGTCCTCCGCACGGTCGACGCACGGCCGAAGATTCAGCAGTCCACCGCGACGACCTGGACGGGCAGAGCGATGACCGACTCCCTGGAAACGGGCGACCATGCCGGCCCCCGGCTCGGCCGTGCCGCTGACCGGCTGCTGCTGCGCACGGTGCGGCAGGCCGGCGGCTGGGCCGTCCTCCTGGTGCTCTCGGCGCTCGGGAGCGTGGTGGCCCAGGTGCTCCTCCCCGCCCTGGTCGGCGCCGCGGTGGACAGCGCGATGGCCGGCCGCACCGCGGACGGGCGGATCACCACCTGCTCCTTCGCGATCGCCCTGTTCATCGTCTGCGAGGTGCTGGCCGACCTCGCGGCGGGCCGGAGCTCCGCCACCGCCACGGCCTGGCTGCGCCGCGCCCAACTCGCCCATCTGCTGACCCTGGGCGGGCGGGCCACCGCCCGTTTCAGCCCCGGTGACCTCACCACCCGACTGATCGGCGGCGCCGCGGACGCGGGCGCCGCGGGGGAGGCCGCCGTGTGGGCGGCACTGTCCGCCATCCCGACGCTCACCAGCGTCGTCGCGCTCTGGCTTATCGACCCGCGGCTGGCCGCGACCTTCCTCCTCGGCATGCCCGCACTGTTCCTCTTCCTGCGGTCGTACGCCCAGGACATGTCGGCCCTGATCGCCCGCTACCAGCGGGTCCAAGGGGCCATCGCCGCGGGCTTCGTCGAGGCCTTGGGCGGAATGCGGACCATCGCCGCGGCGGGGACCGCGGACCGGGAGGCGGAACGGGTCCTGCGCCCGCTCCCCGAACTGAGCAGCCTCGGACACGGGTTCTGGCGGGCACAGACCAAGGTGGCGGCACAAAGCGCCCTTCTGGTGCCGCTGTTGGAGGTCGCCGTGCTCTCGGTCGCCGGGTTCGGCCTGGCGGCGGGCCGCGTCACGCCCGGCGAGATGCTGGCCGCCGCCCGCTACGCCGCCCTGGGCGCGGGAGTCGGCATGACCGCGATGCTCCTCGGCAGGATCGCCCGGGCCAGGGCCGCCGCCGGACGGATCGAGGAGGTCCTGGCGGAGCCCGCCATGGCGTACGGGACCAGGGAGCTGCCGGCCGGCGCCGGGCGTCTGGAACTCCGCGACGTCACCGTGCGGGTCGCGCAGGAGACACTGTTCGAAGGCGTCAACCTGACGGTGCCCGGCGGGACTTCACTCGCCCTGGTGGGCCGCTCCGGCGCGGGCAAGTCCGTACTCGCCTCCGTCGCCGGCCGGTTGACGGACCCACAGGGCGGCACGGTGCTGCTGGACGGGGTGCCGCTGCCGGATCTGTCGCACGACGGGCTCCGCGGCGCGATCGCGTACGCCTTCGAACGCCCGGCCCTGTTGGGCGGGACGGTCGGGGAGGCCATCACGCTCGGCGACGCGGCGGAGGCGGACCGGCCGCGAATCGCCCGGGCCGCCGCGGCCGCCTGCATCGACGCGTTCGTCCAGCGGCTACCGGAGGGCTACCGCACCGACGTCCGGAGGGTGCCGATGTCCGGGGGCGAGATCCAACGGATCGGCCTGGCCCGGGCGTTCGCACACCGGGGCAAGGTCCTGATCCTCGACGACGCGACCTCCAGCCTCGACACCGTCACCGAGTTCCGGATCAGTGCCGCCCTCACCACCGAGTCGGGCAGCCGTACCCGCCTGATCGTGGCCCACCGGGCCTCCACCGCTGCCCGGTGCGATCTGGTGGCGTGGCTGGACGACGGCGGCATCCGGCAGGTCGGCCCGCACAGCGAGCTCTGGGGCCTGCCCGAGTACCGGGCCGTGTTCCAACCCGAGCCGTCGCCCGGCGGGGGCGGCTCGGAACACACCCCGGAGCGTCCCCGACAGGCCAAGGTGACCGCATGAGCGGCGTGAGCGGCATAAACGGTGTGAGCGGCGTGAGCGGGCCGCCGGCCGGCCGACCCGTCCCGCTGCGGACCGAGCTGATCGCCCCGCTTCGCCGTCAGCCCCGCGTGGTCGGGCAACTGGCGCTGTGGTCGATGGTGGAGGCGGTGCCCGGGTTCGCCGCCGGCCGGCTGGTGGCGGCCTCGGTCGACTCCGGCTTCGGCGCCGGCCGGCCGATGGCCGGGATGGCCTACCTGGCACTGCTCGGGGCCGCGGTCTTCCTCGGCGCATGGGCGACCCGCCAGGTGTACCCGCGGTTGGCGGCCCTGGTGGAACCCCTCCGGGACGAGCTGGTGCGGCGGGTGGTGACCGGCGGGCTGCACGCGGTCGAAGCACTTCCGGGGCGTCCCGACACCTCGGGCGTTGCCAGGCTGACGCACCAGGTGGAAATCGTCCGCGAGGCGTACGCCGGGATCACCATGGTCGTCCGCAGGTTCGTCTTCACGGTGGGCGGCGCACTGCTGGGCATGTGCTTCCTGGAGCCCGTGGTCCTGGCCGTGGTCCTGCCGCCGCTGGTCGCCGCAGCAGGCCTGCTGGCGCTGATGCTCCGCCGGACGACCGACGGCCAGCGCGAACTGCTCCTCGCGGACGAGCACCTCGCCGCGATGGCCGGCACCGTCATCGCCGGACTGCGCGACGTGACCGCCGCCGGCGCCGAACGGTGGACGGGCGACCGGCTGGAGGCGGCCGTCCAGCGACAGGCCGACGCAGCACAGCGGATCGCCCGGCTGACGGCGAACCGGACCATGGTGCTGGCCGTCGGCGGCTGGCTACCGCTGGTCCTCCTGCTGTCCAGCGCATCCTGGCTGACCGGGCAGGGGGTGACGGCCGGGGCCCTCCTCGGCTCGGTCACCTACATCATGCAGGGACTCCAACCCGCGCTGCAGACCCTCGTCCAGGGCCTGGGCGGGAGCGGTGTCCGACTGGCCGTCACCCTGCGCCGCATCCTGGAATCCACTCCGGCCGTGCAGGCCCCGGCCGCCGGGGCCGTGGAAGGCCCCCACCAACCGGCGGACGCGCACGGCGGAACCGGCCTCGGGCGCGGCGTGGAGCTGAACCAGGTCACCTTCGCCTACGGCCCCGGTGCCGAACCGGTGGTGCGCGACCTCGACCTCGTCATCGGAGCCGGGGACCACCTGGTCGTGGTCGGCCCCAGCGGGATCGGGAAGTCGACCTTCGCCGGCCTGATCGCCGGCCTCCTCCGGCCCACGAGCGGCGAGGTGCGGTTCGACGGACGCCCGCTGCCCGACCTCGCAGCCGCACTGGTCCACCGCCGCGTCCTGATCCCGCAGGAGGCCTACGTCTTCTCCGGGACCCTGGCCGAGAACCTGACCTACCTCAACCCCGCCGCGAGCTCGGACGAGTGGGAGGAGGCCGTGGCCGCCATCGGTCTGGAACGGCTGGTCGAACGGCTCGGCGGCTACCGGACCGCCGTCTCGGCGGAGGCGCTTTCGGCCGGTGAGCGCCAGCAGATCGCCCTGGCCCGCGCCTACCTGTCGCCTGCCGAACTCGTCATCCTGGACGAGGCGACGTGCCATCTCGACCCGGTCTCGGAGGCTCGGGCAGAGGAGGCGTTCGTCCGGCGCCCGGGAACCCTGGTGATCATCGCCCACCGGATGAGTTCGGCTCTGCGGGCCCGTCGAGTCCTCGTGATGGACGGGACGGACGCCACCGTGGGAAGCCACGAGGAACTGCTGACGCGCTCAGGGCTCTACCGTGACCTGGCCGGCCACTGGCAGCGACCCGCCGGCGCCGGGGCCCTATGAGGGGCGAGGACCGGCGGACAGCCATCCCATCTCCTCGGCGATCCGAATGGCATCCACCCGGCTGCGTCCCCCCGCCTTGGTCACCGCGGCGGCCAGGTGGTTGCGGGCGGTTCCCGCCGAAATGAACAGCCGGGCGGCGATCTCCGAGACGGAGGCACCTTCCGCGGCCAGGCGCAGGGTGTCGAGCTCCCTGGGCGTCAGCGGGTTCTCACGCGCCCCCAGGGCGGCGAGGGCCAGCTCCGGGTCGATGGCGCGCTCGCCGGCCGCCACCTTCCTGATCGCCGCAGCCAGTTCCTGTGCCGGGGCGTCCTTGCCGAGGAACCCGAGCACGTGAACGGACATCGCACTGCGCAGATGCGCGGGTCTCGCCAGCCCGGTCAGGATGAGCGTCCCGCACGTCGGGAGCTTCTCGTGCAACTCGGCCGCGGCCCGGAGCCCGTCCAGACCGGGCATGTCGATGTCGAGCACCGCCACGTCCGGCCGGACCCGCAGGGCCGTCGGCACCACCAGGTCACCACGCTCGACGTCCGCGACGACCTCCAGGTCGTCCTCGTACGCGAGGAGTGCCATCAGCGCGCTGCGCACCATGGTCATGTCCTCGGCTAACAGAACCCTGATCATCTGCGTCCTCCCCTGCCAGGCAACCGCTACCCGCGCGGCTCCATGAGACAACAGGGCTGCGGGCAGCCCGTATCCGATTGATCCACCATGCGTTACCGCGCGCGACGGAAACAACAGTGCGAAACCGATCGAACTACGGCCGGCCCTCCACGAACTCGGATCCGGCACAACGGACCCGAAGTGGTCCAGACAACAGAAAGAGCCGCAGGTCAGATGACCTGCGGCTCTACTGCTGGAGCGGGCGACGAGAATCGAACTCGCGCTCTAAGCTTGGGAAGCTCATGTTCTACCATTAAACTACGCCCGCCTGATGAGCCGTCAGAGACCGCTCAATCCAGTGTCACTGTACCCCATTCGCGACGGTGGTTGCACGGCCCGCCCAGGGAGTGGTGGGGCGGGTGGGGGTGGGTGGGGGGCGTACTGTGTGGGCCGCGTACGAGTGCTCCGGCGGGTGGGTTCGGGGCGGCGAGCCACGGTGTGGAATGTCCGGAGCATCCCCTAATGTGACGCTGTCCCGGGGCGAGGTCCCGCGGGGCGCGATGAGTACGGGTGAGTACTGGGTTAGGGATGGGAAGGGGATCGATGGAGCAGCGCGCCGTCGTTCGTTGTGCCGAGGGGCACCTGTTCAGCACCACCACGTTCCCGATGCAGAACCTCGGTCCGGGCCGGCTCGGGCCCGGGCGGCTGATCCGCTGTCCGCAGTGCGGGCGGCTGAGGAGTTCGGTGCTGGCCGACGTGCGGGAGCTGTCGGCGCCGCAACTGGACCGGGCGCTGCGGCTGGAGGCCGCGGAGTTCCTGGCCTGACGGTCGACGCGAGGACGGAACGGGCCCCGGGCGGATTCGTCCGGGGCCCTGTCGTGCACGTAACCTCGAAGCGTGCTGCTCTCTGACAAGGACATCCGGACCGAAATCGACCTGGGCCGGGTCGTCGTCGACCCGTTCGACCCGGCGATGATCCAGCCGTCGAGCATCGACGTGCGCCTCGACCGCTTCTTCCGCGTGTTCGAGAACCACCGCTACCCGCACATCGACCCCTCCGAGGAGCAGCCGGACCTGACCCGGCTGGTGGAGCCCGAGGGCGACGACGCGTTCATCCTGCACCCGGGCGAGTTCGTGCTGGCCTCGACGTACGAGGTCATCTCGCTGCCCGACGACGTGGCGTCCCGGCTGGAGGGCAAGTCGAGCCTGGGCCGGCTGGGCCTGCTGACGCACTCGACGGCCGGCTTCATCGACCCCGGTTTCAACGGTCACGTGACGCTGGAACTGTCGAACGTCGCGACGCTGCCGATCAAGCTGTACCCGGGGATGAAGATCGGGCAGCTCTGCCTGTTCCGGCTCTCCTCGCCGTCGGAGCACCCGTACGGCTCGGAGCGGTACGGCTCGCGCTACCAGGGCCAGCGCGGCCCGACGCCGTCCCGTTCGTTCATGAACTTCCACCGCACCGACGTCTGATCCGGGCGGAGCGCACGCAGCACGGGCGGCCGCCCCTCGCCGATGACGGACGAGGGGCGGCCGCCCGTCGCGTTTCCCGCGTGCTCAGGCCCGCTTGGGGCGGGTGACGGCGACCAGTTCGGTGCCGTCCTCGGAGAGCCGCAGTTCGGTGCGGAGTTCGGCGAGTTCGCCGAGGTGGTGCAGGTGGGTGCCGCCGCAGAAGATCTGCGCGCCGCCCTCGGGCAGCTCGCAGTGCCACTGGCGGCGGGCGGTGAGCTCGGGGCCGGGGACCTCGATGCGGACCGGGGCGTCGGCGGCGACCCAGGCGGCGAGCCGGGCGTTGACGGCCTCGGTGAGGGCGGGCAGGGCGTCGGCGAGCGCGGGAAGCTCGTCGGTGGCGTCCGCCGTGAAGCCCTTCTTCTTCAGCGACTTGCCGAGCCGGTAGGTGTCGGTGCTGGCCTCGGTGTCCATCACCGAGGTGGCCATCGCGAGGCTGTCGAAGTCGGGGTGGCCGAGGGCGTCGGAGCGGCCCGGGTCCTTGCGCCAGCGCGGCGCGAGGGCCTCGTTGAGGGCGAGGGCGAGCAGGTGGCAGCCGCTGTGCGAGGCGCTGAGGGCGGCCCGGCGGTCGGCGTCGACGGCGAGGACGGCGGTGCGCCCGACGAGGTCGCCGGGGTCGGTGTCGACGACGTGCAGGACCAGCCAGGACCATTCCTCGTCGCCGCGCCGGACCGGGATGTCGGCGCCGACCAGCGGAGTTCCGCCGTCCGGGCCGACGGCGCCGGTGAGGCAGTCGACGACGGCCAGCTCGGTGCCGTCGACGGTGAGGGTGCCGAGGTCGGCGGGCTGGTCGGGCCAGGTGTGGTCGAGCGGGTGGAACGGGGTGGCCCCGGTCACGACGGCGTGCCGGCCGTCCCCCAGCGGGTGCACCGCGATCACCGTCGACTCGCCGGTCACCGCCCCGGCCGGGAAGCTGACGTGCGTGGTGGGGAGGGTCATTCCTGGCTCCGGTGACGTGGAACGGGTGAGGGAGTGAGGGGTGAGGGGGTGAAGAGGGTGGACGGGCCCCGGCCTGACCGGGATCCGTCCACCATTGTGCCCTCCGGCCGTCAGCCCAGGGTCGGCAGCTTGATCAGCACCAGCAGCGCGAGCAGTTGCACCGCCGAGGCGGCGGCCGCCTTGCCCCAGGGCAGGTCGTGCACCCGCCGGACCATGCTGGTCAGCAGGTACGCGCAGAACGCCCAGGTGGCCCAGCCGGCGACCTGGACGACCGCGCTGCCCGAGGGCAGCACCAGGTCGAGCAGCAGCCGGGGCGCGTCCGTCAGCCAGCCGATCAGCGCGGCCAGGCCGACCGTCGACTTCCACGGGCCGTCCCCGCCGAGCTGGCGGGCCAGCGCGTAGGTGACGCCGCCGAAGAGCGCTCCGGCCACGGCGAAGCCGATCGCGGCGGCGGCGATGCCGGTCAGCGCGACGGTGAAGGTCGAGTCGACGATGTCGTCGTGGGTCAGGCCGATGCCGAGCACCGCGAGCGCGCCGTACAGCATCGAGACGGTGAGGGCGGGCAGCCAGACCTGGTGGTCGCGGGCGCGGTCGAAGGTCGCGGTGGGGGCGCGGAAGATGCCGATGAGCAGTTCGCGCCAGTGCGGGCGGGGCCCGGCGACGTGCGGGGCGGACTGGCCGCCGGCCCGGTAGACGGTGACGTTGTCCTGGCCGTACGGCGGCTGCTGCTGCGGCCCGTAACCGTCCTGGCCGTAGCCGTCGCCCTGCGGGTGTCCGCCCTGGTCGTAGCCCTCGGCGCCGTACCCCGCCTGCGGGTACCCGGGGTGTCCGCCGTACTGGCCCTGGTCGTAGTACCCGTGGTGGGGCGGCTCCTGCGCGTACGGGTCGCCGGTCGGGAAGGCCCGGGTGCCGCCGGGCCGGTCGGCGGCGTACGGGTCGTAGCCGCCCTGCGGGCCCGGGGCGCCGGGGCCTCCGGGCGTGCCGTCGGGGCCGTCGGCCACGCCCCGGTGCGGGGCCGTGAAGTACTCCGGCCCGTCCGTCTGCCCGTGCCCCCCGGGCCCCGCCGGCGGCGGAGGGGGCGCCCACCCGCCGTGGGGGTCGGCGCCCTGCCCGCTGTCGTATCGATTACCAGCCACGCTCTGACGGTACCCGTCCGGCCCAATCCGCGTGGGGCCTGGACGGAGCCGGGGCCGGTTTGCAGCGAGCCTGAGACGAACCCGGCCGAAATCCTGCCGCCGACGGCGCCAGCGGCCCGGCCCGGCCCGGGTCCTACCGCTGCGCGCTGACCGAGGGCCCGTGCACCGCGGCGGCCGCGGCGGTGCCGGCCGGGCAGCCGCCCGGGCCGGCCGAGGTGCGGACCGCGCCGACCGGCAGCAGGGTGCCGCAGGCGATCCGGATGCCGTTCGGCAGCTCGTTGTCGGATTCGACGATCGCGCCGTCGCCGATCACCGCGCCGTCCAGCGCCGAGCGGGCGCCGACGGTGGCGAAGGCGCCCACGATGGAGTCCTTGACCAGGGTTTCCGGGCCGACCACCGCGCCCGGCAGGATCACGCTGCCCTCGACGATCGCGCCGGCCTCGACCACCGCGTTCGCGGAGACCACGGTGCCGCCGCTGAGCACCGCGCCGGGGTGGACGGTGGCGCCGGGCAGCAGCAGGGCGTCGCCGGTCGGGCCGGGGACGGCCGGGGAGTCGACCTTGCCGAGCACCAGGTCGGCCGATCCGCGGACGAACGCGGCCGGGGTGCCGAGGTCGAGCCAGTACGAGGTGTCGACGACGCCGCGCAGCAGCGCGCCGGTGGCCAGCAGCTCGGGGAAGGTCTCGCGTTCGACGGACACCTCGCGGCCGGCCGGGATGCGGTCGATGACGGACCGGGTGAAGACGTAGCAGCCGGCGTTGATCTGGTCGGTGACGATCTGCTCGGGCGTCTCCGGCTTCTCCAGGAACTCCAGCACCCGCCCGTTCGCGTCGGTCGGGACGAGGCCGAAGGCGCGCGGGTCCTCGACCCGGGTGAGGTGCAGGGTGACGTCGGCCCCGGCGGCCACGTGGCCGTCGCGCAGGGCGGCGATGTCGACGCCGGAGAGGATGTCGCCGTTGAAGACCAGCACGGGCTCGTCGGGGCCGCAGGTCAGCCCGGACGCCGCGTTGCGGATCGCGCCGCCGGTGCCCAGCGGCTCGCGTTCGGTCAGGTAGACCAGCTCGATGCCGTACGGGGTGCCGTCCTGGAAGTGGTCCTCGAAGACCTCGGCCAGGTACGAGGTGGCCAGCACGACGCGGGTGACGCCGGCGGCGGCCGCGCGGGCCAGCTGGTGGGCGATGAAGGGGACGCCCGCCACCGGCAGCATGGGCTTGGGGGTGTGGGTGGTCAGCGGACGCAGTCGCGTGCCCTTACCACCGACCAGCATGATCGCCTCGGTCATGGTCTGCGCTGTTCCCCTTGTGCTCTGCGGCCCCGGCCCGGCGGGCCGATACCTCCGTCGGTGGTCTGGACCCGTCCGGCCGTCCGGAACGGGTCGACCGGCGCGAGGCCGGTCTGCCGCCTACTGTATTTCCTCCCAACGGGCGGACACTCAGGCGGCCGTGCGATTGGCACCACTCCCCTACGGGTCCCGCCCCGGATCCACCCCCGGTCCGGCCCGTCCCGGCCCCCCAAAAGCCCGGCCCGGCGGGCGCTCTCGCGGTGACCACCGGGCCGGGCAGTTGTAGCAGAACTGTCGAACAGAGGACGCTACGCGTCCACCGTCGCAGGCTCCTCGGCGCCGGCCGGCGGGGTCGCCTTCACCGAGTCGAGCAGCAGCTGGGCGACGTCGACCACCTTCAGGTGCTCCTTGGCGGCGCCCTCGTTCTTCTTGCCGTTGACCGAGTCGGAGAGCATCACCAGGCAGAACGGGCAGGCGGTGGAGACGATGTCCGGGTTGAGGGACAGCGCCTCGTCCACGCGCTCGGTGTTGATCCGCTTGCCGATGCGCTCCTCCATCCACATCCGGGCACCGCCGGCGCCGCAGCAGAAGCCGCGCTCCTTGTGCCGGTGCATCTCCTGCTGGCGCAGACCGGGGACCTTGTCCATGATCTCGCGCGGCGGGCTGTAGACCTTGTTGTGGCGGCCCAGGTAGCAGGGGTCGTGGTAGGTGATCAGGCCCTCGACCGGGTTGACCGGGACGAGCTTGCCCTCGTCGATCAGGTGCTGCAGCAGCTGGGTGTGGTGGATGACCTCGAAGTGGCCGCCCAGCTGCGGGTACTCGTTGGCGATGGTGTTGAAGCAGTGCGGGCAGGTGGCGACGATCCGCTTGACCGGCGCGTCCTCCAGGGCCGCGTTCAGCGTCTCGACGTTCTGCGCGCCGAGCATCTGGAAGAGGAACTCGTTGCCCAGCCGGCGGGCGGAGTCACCGGTGCAGGACTCCTCCTTGCCGAGGATGGCGAACTTCACGCCCGCGGTGTGCAGCAGTTCGGCGAAGGCCTTGGTGGTCTTCTTGGCGCGGTCCTCCAGGGCGCCGGCGCAGCCGACCCAGTAGAGGTACTCGACCTCGGCGGGGTCGATGTCCTCGCCGATCACCGGCACCTCGATGCCGGTCTCCTTCTTGAGCTCCTTGACCCAGTCCAGGCGGGCCTTGGTGGCCATGCCCCACGGGTTGCCCTTGTTCTCCAGGTTCTTGAGCATCGTCCCGGCCTCGGTCGGGAACGAGGACTCGATCATCACCTGGTAGCGGCGCATGTCGACGATGTGGTCGATGTGCTCGATGTCCACCGGGCACTGCTCGACGCAGGCGCCGCAGGTGGTGCAGGACCACAGGACGTCCGGGTCGATGACGCCGTTCTCCTCCGCGGTGCCGATCAGCGGGCGCTCGGCCTCGGCCAGGGCGGCCGCCGGGACGTCCTTGAGCTGCTCGGCGGTGGCCTTCTCCTCGCCCTCCATGTCCTTGCCGCCACCGGCCAGCAGGTAGGGCGCCTTGCCGAAGGCGTGCTCGCGCAGGCTCATGATCAGCAGCTTCGGCGAGAGCGGCTTGCCGGTGTTCCAGGCCGGGCACTGCGACTGGCAGCGGCCGCACTCGGTGCAGGTGGAGAAGTCGAGGATGCCCTTCCAGGAGAAGTGCTCGACCTGGGAGACGCCGAAGACGGCGTCCTCGGCCGGGTCCTCGAAGTCGATCGGCCGGCCGCCGCTGGTCATCGGGCGCAGGGCGCCGAGCGCAGTGCCGCCGTCCTCCTCGCGCTTGAAGTAGATGTTGAAGAAGCCGAGGAAGCGGTGCCAGGCCACGCCCATCGAGGGGTTGATGCCGATGGTGGTCGCCCACGCGAACGAGATGCAGATCTTCAGCATCGCGAAGAGGTAGATCAGGTTCTCCAGCGTGCCGTGCGACAGGCCGCTGAGGGCGGAGACCAGCGGGTACGACACCAGGTGCTCGGGCCCGTACGAGTCGACGCCGTTGAGGGCGCCCTCCAGGGCGCGCAGCATCAGGATGCACAGGCCGATGCCGAGGATCGTGTACTCGACGTAGAAGGCCTGCCAGGCGATCGAGCCGGCGAAGCGGGACTTGCGGCCGGACCGGGACGGCAGGCTGAGCAGCCGGATCACGATCAGCGTCGCGATGCCCAGCGTGGTGAGGGTGCCGACGAGCTCGACGAAGAGCTGCCAGAGCATCCAGTGGCCGATGATCGGCAGCGCGAACTCGGCGTCGAAGAGCTGGCCGAAGGCGTTGACGATGGTCAGCACCAGGCTGAAGAAGCCGACGGCGACGAACCAGTGGGCGATGCCCACGATCCCCCAGCGGTTCATCCGGGTGTGGCCGATGAACTCGACCGCGACGGTCTTCACCCGCTGGGCGGGCCGGCCGAAGCGGGTGGGGTCCGGCTGGCCGGTCCGCACCACTTTGTAGATGTACAGCGCCGCACGGGCGGCGAGCGCGGTGCCGATCACGAATGTGACCAGCGAGATGACGATCGCTGCTAGCTGCATCGGCTCTCCGTCTCCTGCGGCTTGCTGTTGAGCGGTCTTTGAACGGTCTTGCGTGGAACGAATTGTACTCGTCGGTAACTTGCCGGGCCGACGGCCCGGACATTACCGCCCGCCACCAGTCCTCCAGAAGGTTCCCAAGCTATGGCGGCAGTCACGTGGCACCACACGCGCCACGGCCAGGACCACGGCCACGACCGAGGTCACGGGCAGTCGC
The DNA here is from genome assembly GCF_042720345.1 of Kitasatospora sp. NPDC058478. Taxonomy (NCBI): domain Bacteria; kingdom Bacillati; phylum Actinomycetota; class Actinomycetes; order Kitasatosporales; family Streptomycetaceae; genus Kitasatospora; species Kitasatospora sp. NPDC058478. The sequence continues at coordinate 21,743 of NZ_JBHXML010000035.1, forward strand.
CGCGGCCACGGGAAGCGGACCGCTCAGCAAAGTTGAGCGGCAGTGACTCATCCCTGTTGACGGCACCCACCCGGTCGTGCATCCTTGAGCCTGTAAAGCTCAACTCTTCCGTGGAGGTATTTACGATGGCACGCGCGGTCGGCATCGACCTCGGTACGACGAACTCGGTCGTCAGCGTTCTGGAGGGTGGCGAGCCCACCGTCATCACGAACGCCGAGGGCGCGCGGACCACGCCGTCCGTCGTCGCTTTCGCGAAGAACGGCGAGGTCCTGGTCGGCGAGGTGGCCAAGCGTCAGGCGGTCACCAACGTCGACCGCACCATCCGCTCGGTCAAGCGCCACATGGGCACCGGGTGGAAGATCAACCTGGACGGCAAGGACTTCAACCCGCAGCAGATCAGCGCCTTCGTGCTGCAGAAGCTGAAGCGGGACGCCGAGGCCTACCTGGGTGAGACCGTCACCGACGCCGTCATCACCGTCCCGGCGTACTTCTCCGACTCCGAGCGCCAGGCCACCAAGGAGGCCGGTGAGATCGCGGGCCTCAACGTCCTGCGCATCGTCAACGAGCCGACCGCGGCCGCCCTGGCCTACGGCCTCGACAAGGACGACCAGACCATTCTGGTCTTCGACCTCGGCGGCGGCACCTTCGACGTCTCCCTGCTGGAGATCGGCGACGGGGTCGTCGAGGTGAAGGCCACCAACGGTGACAACCACCTCGGTGGTGACGACTGGGACCAGAAGGTCGTCGACCACCTGGTCAAGGTCTTCCAGGCCGGCCACGGCGTCGACCTGTCCAAGGACAAGATGGCCCTGCAGCGTCTGCGCGAGGCCGCCGAGAAGGCCAAGATCGAGCTGTCCTCGTCCTCCGAGACCTCGATCAACCTGCCCTACATCACGGCCTCCGCCGAGGGCCCGCTGCACCTGGACGAGAAGCTCACCCGCGCCCAGTTCCAGCAGCTCACCTCCGACCTGCTGGAGCGCTGCAAGGTCCCGTTCCACAACGTGATCAAGGACGCCGGCATCTCGCTCTCCGAGATCGACCACGTCGTCCTGGTCGGCGGCTCGACCCGCATGCCCGCCGTCGCCGAGCTCGTCCGCGAGCTGACCGGCGGCAAGGACGCCAACAAGGGCGTCAACCCGGACGAGGTCGTCGCCATCGGCGCCGCGCTCCAGGCCGGTGTCCTCAAGGGCGAGGTCAAGGACGTCCTGCTGCTCGACGTCACCCCGCTGTCCCTCGGCATCGAGACCAAGGGCGGCATCATGACCAAGCTGATCGAGCGCAACACCACGATCCCGACCAAGCGCTCCGAGATCTTCACCACGGCCGAGGACAACCAGCCGTCCGTGCAGATCCAGGTCTACCAGGGCGAGCGCGAGATCGCGGCGTACAACAAGAAGCTGGGCATGTTCGAGCTGACCGGCCTGCCGCCGGCGCCGCGCGGCCTGCCGCAGATCGAGGTCACCTTCGACATCGACGCCAACGGCATCATGCACGTCGGCGCGAAGGACCTCGGCACCGGCAAGGAGCAGAAGATGACCGTCACCGGCGGCTCCGCGCTGCCGAAGGACGACATCGAGCGCATGATGCGCGAGGCCGAGCAGTACGCGGAGGAGGACCACAAGCGCCGCGAGTCCGTCGAGACCCGCAACTCCGCCGAGCAGCTCGTCTACTCGACCGAGAAGTTCATCGCGGACAACACCGACAAGCTCCCCGCCGACGTCAAGGCCGAGGTCGAGACCGCCATCGGCGAGCTCAAGGAGGCCCTGAAGGGCGAGGACATCGCGAAGATCCGCGAAGCCTCGGAGAAGGTCTCCACCACCGCGCAGAAGCTCGGCCAGGCGCTGTACGCCAACGCCGACGCCGCCGCCCCGGCCGGCGAGTCCGCCCAGGCCAAGGACGACGACGTCGTCGACGCCGAGATCGTGGACGACGAGAAGCCCAAGGGCGGTGCGGCATGACGGACAAGCCGCAGGGCGGCAAGCCCGGCGACGACTCCGCCGCCGACGAGGCTGTGATCAAGGCCGCCGAGGAGGCCGCCGCAGCCGGCGCCGCCGACTCCGGCTCCGGTGCTGGCTCCGACGAACTCGCCACTGCCAAGCGGGAGTCGGCCGAGCGCACCGCCGACCTGCAGCGTCTGCAGGCCGAGTACCAGAACTACCGCAAGCGGGTCGAGCGCGACCGGCTGACGGTCCGCGAGATCGCGGTCTCCAACATCCTGGAGTCCCTGATCCCGGTGCTCGACGACATCGGCCGCGCCCGCGAGCACGGCGAGGTCACCGGCGGCTTCAAGTCCGTCGCCGAGTCCCTGGAGACGGTCGTCGCCAAGCTGGGCCTCCAGCAGTTCGGCAAGGAGGGCGAGCCCTTCGACCCGACCATGCACGAGGCGCTGATGCACAGCTACTCCTCGGACGTCACCGAGGACACCTGCGTGCAGATCCTCCAGCCCGGCTACCGCATCGGCGAGCGGATCATCCGCCCCGCCATGGTCGCCGTCGCGGAGCCCCAGCCGGGCACCCAGACCACGGCCGCGCCCGACGGCGAGGCGAAGTCCGGGGACGCGGACAAGTCCGACGGTGGTTCGGACAGCTGACAACCTGTGACAGCTGACAACCAGTGCGCTGCGGAGTCGTACGCCGGCCAGAACGGCGGCCGACTCCGCAGCGCGCTGTCAACAGCGCCCGGTGGAGCGGCTGTTGACAGCGCAGCGAGGATGGACATCGGGAGGTGGCGGCAGCTATGAGCAAGCGCAGCGAGCGAATCGTTGAAAGGCGCGTGTTGCGCGGAGCGGCTGCCGAGCGGAGCGAGGTGGACGCATGAGTGGCAAGGACTACGTGGAGAAGGACTACTACAAGGTCCTCGGCGTGCCCAAGGACGCCACCGCCGCCGAGATCAAGAAGACCTACCGCAAGCTCGCGCGCGAGTTCCACCCGGACGCCAACAAGGGCGACGCCAAGGCCGAGGACCGCTTCAAGGACATCTCCGAGGCCTACGACGTCCTGTCCGACGAGAAGCGCCGCAAGGAGTACGACGAGGCCCGCAGCCTCTTCGCCAACGGCGGCTTCCGGGCCGGCGGCCCCGGCCAGGGCAACGGCAGCTACAGCTTCGACTTCGGCGACCTCTTCAGCGGCAGCCAGAACACCGGCAGCGGCGGGCTCGGCGACGTCTTCGGCGGACTCTTCAACCGCAGCGGCGGCCGGCAGGCCCAGCCCCGGCGCGGCGCCGACGTCGAGACCGAGGTGACCCTCGCCTTCGACGAGGCCGTCGACGGTGCGACCGTCCCGCTGCGGATGACCAGCCAGGCCCCCTGCCGCACCTGCAACGGCACCGGCGCCAAGTCCGGCACCACCCCGCGGGTCTGCCCGACCTGCGTCGGCGCCGGCACCGTCAGCCGCGGCCAGGGCGCGTTCGCGCTCTCCGAGCCGTGCAAGGACTGCCGCGGGCGCGGCATGATCGTCGATGACCCGTGCGTCGACTGCCACGGCAGCGGCCGGGCCAGCTCCGCCCACACCATGCAGGTCCGCATCCCGGCCGGCGTCCAGGACGCCCAGCGCATCCGGCTCAAGGGCAAGGGCGCCCAGGGCGAACGCGGCGGACAGCCCGGCGACCTCTACGTCACCGTGCACGTCGACCCGCACCCCGTCTTCGGGCGCAAGGGGGACAACCTCACCGTCACCGTCCCCGTCACCTTCCCCGAAGCCACCCTCGGCGCCACCATCGAGGTGCCCACGCTGAACGGGCCGGCCGTGAAGCTGAAGCTGCCCCCCGGCAGCGCCAACGGCCTCACCATGCGCGCCCGCGGCAAGGGCGCCACCCGCAAGGACGGCACCCGCGGCGACCTCCTCGTCACCGTCGAGGTCGTGGTGCCGCGGCACATCACCGGGGACGCGCTGAACGCCCTGGAGCAGTACCGCGAGGCCACCGCCTCCGACGACCCACGAGCCGCCCTGTTCCGGGCGGCGAAGGGAGCGTGACGACCAGATGATCCCCAACAGTCCCATCGGCCCCGGCATCGGTGAAGGCCTGCCCGGCGTCGGCGTCGGCGACGGCCTGCCGGGCGACGGCCGCCGCACCCGGCGGCCCACCGCCCCGCCGCAGTACGTCCTCACCGAGGACACCCCGGTGTACGTCATCTCCGTCGCCGCCGAGCTCTCCGGCCTGCACCCGCAGACCCTCCGCCAGTACGACCGCCTCGGTCTGGTCAGCCCCGACCGCACCGCCGGCCGGGGCCGCCGCTACTCCGCGCGCGACATCCAGCAGTTGCGCGAGGTCCAGCGGCTCTCCCAGGACGAGGGCATCAACCTGGCCGGCATCAAGCGGATCATCGAGCTGGAGAACCAGGTCACCGCGCTCCAGTCCCGCATCGGCGAACTGGTCGACTCCCTCGACGGCGCCACCAGCGCCCTCCAGCAGCGCGAGGCCGCCGTCCACGCCTCCTACCGCCGCGACCTCGTCCCCTACCAGCCGCCCACCCAGTCCAGCGCCCTGGTCGTCTGGCGCCCCAAGCGCTGAGACTTGGCTGAACACCTCCGGCCGCCGGCTCCCCTCCGCCCGGGGGGTGCCGGCGGCTTGATCGTGGTGAGAGAGTGCTGTCGAACAAATCTGGCCGCCCTCACCGATGCCACCCGATCTGGCATGCTGCACTGCGATTCCGGTATTGGTGCCCGGCAGGTAGTGCAGACACGGCCACGGCAAGGAGCCCGCAGATGAGTGGACGAGAACAGCCCGGTACCGCCGCGATTGGGCCCTCCGTCCTCTCGAAAGAAGCGCGGGAGCTGTATCTGGCGGTCATCCGCGAGAACGGGCGGTTTCCGAAGGACTCCGACCTCGCCAAGGCGGGCGGGGCCCAGGAGGAGTTGGTGGCGATAGGCCTTCTGGTCGCCGACACCGACGAACCCGGTGTCCTCGTCGCGGTCGACCCTCAGCAGCTGTCCGAGAGCCTCTCCGTGACCTGGCAGCGCCAGGCACTCGACCTGCTCACCCGCGCGTCGGCCCTCGCCACCGATCTCCACGACCTGACGGCCGCCTACCACTCACCGGAGCAGGCCGGCGGCGCGATCGAGTACGTGCGGGGAAAGGTGCTGATCAACCAGCGGGTGCAGCAGATCGTCGCCAGCGCCTCGGAGGAGATCCTCGCCGCCCAACCCGGCGGGCCGCGCCCGTCCGAGGCGCTCACCGGCATCCTCGCCCGCGACCTCGAAGCCCTCCGCCTGGGCATCACGCTCAGGACGATCTACCACCCGAGCACCCGGTACCACGCTCCCACCAGGGAGTACGTGGCCACGATAACCAAGGCCGGCGGACGGTTCCGGACGCTGGAGGAGCCCTACACGCGATTGATCGTCATCGATCGCCGAATCGCGGTCATCCCCATCGCCGAGGACCTCAATCTGGCCGCCTTCGTGCACGATCGGGCCGTCATCAGCTACCTGATCAGCGAGATCTTCGAGCGGAACTGGAGCCGGGCGCTGGACTTCGACGGCGCGCGCGCCGTTCCGCAGCAGGTGGTCTCCGGGATGCGGCAGACGATCATCGACCTCATGCTCGAAGGCGTGAACCACCGAGTGATCGCCCGCAGACTCGGCATCAGCGAACGGACGCTCGCGCGGCACCTGGCCGAGATGCGCGACGAGCACAATGTCGAGTCGCTGTTCCAACTCGGGTACGCATTGGCCCGGAACAGCGTTCCGACCGACTCCGACAGCTATCACTGACCAAGCGTCGCGGCGGTCTCAGTTCCAGATCGTGTCATTGGCCAGCGCCATGGTCTGAGGCGCTGCCGCATCGTGGGAAACCCCGATGTTCCAGATCGTGTCGTCAGCCGGGCTCGAACCGCTCCCGATGAAAAGCGCCAGACCCACAACGACTGGAACCAGGACAAATCGCACCACCCGGCGTATCCGAGACATGGTGCCCCCTCTCTTTGTTTAAGACTTGGCGCGGGTACCCAGCCATTGTTTCGAACAACCTGCCACATAATGCCGCAAGCCCATGCCGGAAGCCAGGGGGCCTGCTACCCCAGTGCGTCATCTCTCTGCCAGGCATCGAGATGACACCACGGCTCTGTGGACGGTGGCGACGGTCGACAGAGACGATCAGTGCACTCCCCAACCCCTCTCGCGGGAGGGGGAAGACGGGGACACCACAAACAACATGTCCATGACTAGTTCGTTTCGACCACAACGAATGCACAGCAGCATTCCGATAGTCACCACCCAACGGGGCGATCGGCCTGGTTGGCACCTATCCCCGGAGTCGACAATGAGTGAGCCCTACCTGCGAGAGCACGCCGGACAGACCCCCGAGGGCCGGCGTGCGCGTGTGTTCCTGGCCGCGCCGCTGATGCGGCTGACCGGGCCCGCGGACAGTGTGGTGACGCTCGCCAGCCGGACGCGGCTGACGACGCTCCGCACCACCCTGCTCCGCAGCGGTGCCGCCGTGTACAGCGCGCACCACAGTGATGCCTGGACCGTCGCCGGGCAGGCGCCGGAGCCCCGGGTGCCGTCCGACTTCCGGGCCCTGCAGTCCGCGGACCTCGTGTTCGCCTACGTCGGGGCGCCGCTGTCGGCCGGGGTGAGCCTGGAGCTGGGGTGGGCGTCGGCGCTGCGGAAGCCGATCGTCCTCCTCGTCGACGAGGCCATCACGCACAACCCGCTGATCGCCACCATCGAGCAGGTCGCCCCCGTCCTGCCGCTGGTCTTCGACGACACCTGGTCGCAGGAGGCCCTCAACCACACCGTGGAGACCGCGCTCGACTGGGCCGGCATGGCGCTGTCCCTGCGCGAGGGCTTCTGGACCGCCCCCGGTGAGCAGTTCAACGTCCCCCGGCAGCAGCCCCCCGTCGTCGGCCGGGCCGGCTACTGGCCGACCAGCGCCGCCACCGGCTGACCAGCGCTCACCCATCGGGCTCCCCCGTCCGGGCTCCCCGCAGCTGCCAGCCCAGCTGGAACAGCGTCTCCGCGTCGTGCAGTTCGCGCAGCCGGGCGATGTGGCCGGCCACCGTCCGCTCGCTGAGACCGAGGCGGCCGGCGATGGCGCGCTGGGTGAGGCCCTGGGCGAGGAGCCGGCCGACCTGCTCGTGGGCCGTCGACTCGGGAGCGGACGCCTGGTCGGGGTTCCAGAGGAGGCGGCCGGAGCGGGCCCAGTCCCGTTCGAACACGGCCAGGAAATGGTCGACGGTCGCCGGATCCTCGATGAAGGTCGCGCTCCGGAGGTCGTCGGCGGACTGGAGCACGGCGATCCGGCGGTCGAAGATGTGCAGGTGGCGGAACGGCTCGGCCAGGACCCGGAAGCGGGCGCCCAGTTCGGTGCCGCGGGCGGTGTGGTCGGCGGTCGCCTGGTCCCGGACGGCGCCGGGTGCGTAGATCACCCGGATCCGGCCGCCCCGGCCGCAGAACCGGCCGATCCGTTCCAGGGCGTCCTCCAACTGGTGGGCGTGGCGGGGCCGGCCGGGCTGGGCGACGAGGATCTCCTGGCGGCAGTCCGCCTCCACCTCGGCGAATCGCCGGATGACCGCGCCGAGGCCCTGGACGTGATGCACCGTACCGGCACGGTCGGTCGGGCGCGGGGCCGTGTCGTAGGCCTTGGTCAGGTCGTCGAGGGCCTGCGGGAGTTGCGCGGCCTGGACCAGCAGCCGGGTGCCCTCGGCCCGGAGCTCGGCACTGATCCGGTCGCCGACCGTACGCGGGTTGACGGCGGTGCAGACGTCGGATTCGGGCCGGGCGAGCAGCAGCCCGAGCGCGAGCAGGTGTTCCAGGGCCGGCCGGTCGGCGTCGGCCACCTCGGCCCGGTCGATCCAGCCGCCGTGCCGGAGGATGCGCAGGTACAGGTCGTGTGCGGCCTGGTCGGGCCGCCCGGTGCCGCGCCCGTGCATCACGGCACCCGCCGACGGGCGGCGTCGGCCGCCGACCGGAGCTGCCAGCCGAGCTGGAAGAGCGTCTCGGCGTCGTACAGTTCGCGCAGCCGGGCGATGTGACCGGCCACCGTCCGTTCGCTCAGGCCGAGGCGGGTGGCGATGGCACGCTGGGTGAGGCCCTGGGCGAGGAAACGGCCGACCTGGTCGGGCAGGGAGTCGGCCGGCTCGGGGGCTTCCGGGCCACGGGCCCAGCGGACCCGGGCGGCGCGCTGCCAGTCGCGTTCGAAGGCGTCGGCCATGAAGTCGACCACCACCGGGTCCTCGACGAAGGCCGCGCGGCTGTTGTCGGACGCGGCGGGGATGACGGCCACCTTCCGGTCGTAGATCAGGACCCGCCGGAACGGCTCGCCCAGCACCCGGTACCGGCAGCCGACCTCGGCGGCCGCGGCGGCGAAGGCTGCGGTCGCCGGATCGGCGGCCGCCGCCGGCTCGTAGATGCCCCGGACGGTGCCGCCGCGCTCGGCGAGTCGCCGCATCCGGTCGAGGGCGTCCGGGAGCCCCTCGACGGGCCGGGCCCCGCCGGGCTGGGCGGCCAGCATCTCCTGCGAGCACTCGGCGTCGAGTTGGGCCAGGCGCAGGCGGATCTGCTCGAAGCCGTGCACGTACGTGACCTCGACGGAGCACTCGGGGTGGCGCGGCGTGACGTCGAAGGCCTGCGCCAACTCGGCGAACTGCTCGGGTGCTTCGTCCGCCCTGGCCAGCAATTCGCCACCCGTGGAACGCAGTTCGGAGCCGATCCGGCCGATGACGACACGCGGGTTCACCGCGGCGTAGGCCGCGTCCTCGACCCTCGGGACGACCAGTCCGAGGTCGAGCAACCGCCCCAGGACCGGTTCGTCACCCGGAGCCAGGTCGGCCGCCCGGAGGATGCCGCCGTTGCCGACGGCGGCGAGGTACAGCGCCCGGGCGGCGTCGTCGGGCAGCGGGGAGTCGGGCAGGGGGCAGGTCGACGGGTCGGTCATGGGGCTCCCCCCGGAGCTGCCGGCCGAGGTGGAAGAGGGTGTGGGCGGAGGGCAGGCCGGTCGGCGGGGGCGCGCTCGGCGGGGCCGGGTTCATCGGTCATCGCGGGCGCCTCTCATCAGCCAGCCGAGTTGGAAGAGGGTCTGGGCTCCGTGGCGGTCGCGGAGGCGGGAGATGTGGGCGGCGACGGTGCGTTCGCTGAGGCCGAGGCGGGTGGCGACGGCGCGCTGGGTGAGGCCGCGGGCGAGGAGGCGGCCGATCCGGTCGGGGACGGTGCGGGTGGGGCCGAGGGTGGCGGCGGTGTCGGCGGTTTCGGCGCGGGCCCAGTCGCGTTCGAAGGCGCCGACCAGGAAGGTGATGGCGGCCGGGTCGGTGATGAAGGCGGCGGTGCTGTTGTCGTCGTTGGCGGAGATCACGGCGACGGCGCGGTCGAAGACGAGCAGCCGCTGGAACGGCTCGTCGAGCACGCGGATGAGGGAGCCGTGCCGGGTGACCTCCTCGACGTAGGCGAGGGCGGGCGGGTCGGCGAGGGCGACGGGCTGGTAGATGGTGCGCAGGGAGCAGCCGCGCTGGAGCAGGTGGACGTCCTGGAGGAGGGCGACTTGCAGGGTGCCGGCGGGGCGGTGGCCGGGTTGGGCGGCGAGGACTTCGGAGCGGCAGTCGGAGGCGAGCTGGGAGATCCGCTGGCGGATGTGGACGTGGCCCTCGACGTGGACGGCGCCGCCGGCCCGGCCGGAGGGCCGGGGCATCGCGTCGTAGGCGCGGGTGAGGCCGTCGAGGGCGCCGGGGAGGTTCTCGGCGCGGACCAGCAGCCTGGTCGCCTCGCTGCGGAGTTCGGCGCCCAGGCGGTCGGTGACGGAGCGTGGGCTGATGGCGGTGTAGCAGTGGTCCATCGGGTTGGCGATGAGCAGGCCGAGGTCGACGAGCTGCTGGAGCGCGGCCTGGTCGGCGTCCGGGGTGTCGGCGAACGGGATGCGTCCGCCCCGGGCGAGGATCGCCAGGTAGAACTGCCGGGCGGCCTCGTCGGGCTCCTCGCCCGGGGGCTGTCCGTGCTGCGGCGCGACCGCCGGTTCCACCGTCACGTCGCACACTCCCTGCCGGACGCTTCTCCCTCGTTGCCGCCGTCGCGCCGTCCGGCGCGGGGCTCGGCGGTCACGGTACCGGGCTGACGGCGGCCTCCGGGGTCCGGGTGCCGTCGCACTCCGGGGGCCCGGGGGCCACCGTCGCTACGCCCATGCCCAGGCGCTTCCGTCGAGGCGGAGCAGCAACGCCTCGACGGCTCCGGTTCCGGGGGCCATCACCACACATGGCGCCCCGACCGGCGCTCTTCCCCCCCGTTTCACGCGTGCGGGACGTTGCACCCGTGGTCAGTTTCGAAGAGCAAGTCGCCACCATCGGGCTGCGGTGCCCGGTCGGCCTGGCGTGACTCCACCCTCACAGTGTGACGGCCGGTGAACAAGTGTCGCCCGAGTGCAGGTTCGCGCAATTGCAGCTATCTGCACGGCGGGTGGGGCGGGCGGGGTCGAGCGGCGGGACGGATTCCGGTAAAGGCCGAGGCCAGCGGGGCTCGCGGGAGGCACCCGCCCGTACGGTCGGTCGGCCGCGCGCGGTCGGGCCGCGGGTGCGGGTTCCTGCAACGGCGGCGTGCGGCGGGAATCGTCAGGCACGCGCCAGCAGCCGTCCGCGGGCGAGCCCGGCGGCGGTCCCGCCGGCGGCGAGCACCCAGGCGGTGGCCAGCAGCAGGTAGAGCCCGGTGGCGATCGCGGTGAAGCCGCCGAACCCGGTGTGCCGGGCGAGCGCGGAGGCGCCGGTGACGCAGGTGCCGATCGGGAAGGTGTACGCCCACCAGGTCATCGCGAACGGCATGCCGGCCCGGCGGGCGCGCAGGTTGGCGGTGAGCGCGACGGCCAGCCAGAGCATCGCGACGCCGAGCACCGCGACGCCGTACAGCTCGGCGAAGGGGAGCATGGCTGGGGCCAGCGCGGGCAGCACCGGGCGGGCGGCGTCGGCGAGTTGGTGGACGGCGGTGACGGACTGGCCGAGCGGGCCGAGCACCAGGAACAGCGAGGGGGTGAGCACCAGGGTGGGCAGCTTGCTGTGGAACAGCCCGGTGAAGACCACCGGCAGCAGCACCAGGGTGGCCAGCAGGCCGATCCCGAAGAGGGCCCAGCAGGCGTACAGCATGGTCTGCTGCGCCAGCCCGGCCGGCAGGTGCGGGATGAGGGCCGGGCCGGTGGCGGAGGCGACCAGCGGGGCGACCACCGGCAGCAGCCAGGTCGGGTTGGCCTCCAGGGCGGAGACCGGGTGCCGGGTGATCATCAGGTACGGGATGCCGCCGGCGACGGCCAGCGCGTACAGGGTGCCGACGCCCCACAGCACGGCGTCGACGGCGACCGCGGGGCCGGTGCCGATCACCCGGGAGCCGAGCAGCAGGGTGCCGAGGCCGACCGAGAGCAGGGCCATCGGCGGGCAGCCGTAGAAGACGGCGGTGGCCGGGTTGTCCAGCAGCTGGGTGCGGGCGGCCTCGCGGTGCCGGGTGAGGTGGACCAGCCGGGCCGCGCCCAGCACCAGCAGGGCGGCGAGTCCGAGCGCCCACATCACCTCGCCGAAGCCGATCAGCCCGGGCAGCCGCAGCGGCAGGACGGCCGCGCCGTTGCCCAGGATCGCGGTGCCCATGACGGCGGCGTACCAGTTGGGGCCGAGCTGGGCGAGGTCGAGGCGGGCACGCAGCGAGGAACGGGAGGGGCGGGTGAGCGGGCGGGCATCGGCCAAGGTGGACATGGTTCCACCGTGCCGCCCCGGGCCGGGCTCCGGTAGCGCCGCGGGCTCTATGAGGACATAGCCTGGACCTATGGCCCTCTCCCCCCGCGTCCCCGAGCTCGGCGCCCTGGAACTGCTGCTCGCGGTGGCCCGGCTGGGCAGCGTCGGGCGGGCCGCGGCCGAACTGGGCGTGAGCCAGCCGACCGCCAGCGCCCGGATCAAGGGCATGGAGCGGCAGATCGGCGTCCCGCTGCTGGAGCGCTCCCCCCGGGGCAGTCGGCCGACCGTGGCGGGGCGGCTGGTGGTCGAGTGGGCCGGGCACGTGGTGGAGGCGGCGCAGGCGCTGGACGCCGGGATCGACGCGCTGCGCGAGCGGCGGGACGCCAAGCTGCGGGTGGTGGCCAGCCTGACCGTCGCCGAGTACCTGATGCCGGGCTGGCTGCTGGCCCTGGCCGAGGCCAGTCCGGGCACGGCGGTGACGCTGCGGACGGCGAACTCGGCGGAGGTCGCCGGGCACGTGCTGGCCGGGGACGCCGACCTCGGCTTCGTCGAGGGCCCGTCCACCCCGCCCGGGCTGGCCGGCGCCGTGGTGGCGGCGGACCGGCTGGTGGTCGTGGTGGCGCCCGGCCACCCGTGGGCGCGCCGCCGGACGCCGCTGACCGGGCCGGAGCTGGCCGCCACCCCGCTGGTGCTGCGCGAGTCGGGCTCGGGCACCCGGGAGGTGCTGGAGATGGCGCTGGCGCCGTACGGGGGCGCGGTGCGGCCCCGGCTGGAGCTGGCCTCGTCCACCGCGCTGAAGGCGGCGGCGATGACCGGGGCCGGGCCGGTCTGCCTGAGCGAGCTGGCGGTGATGGAGGAGTTGGCCGTCCGGCGGCTGGTGGCCGTCCCGCTGGCCGAGGGGCTGGACCTGCGGCGGCCGCTGCGCGCGGTGTGGCCGGCCGGGCAGCGGCCGAGCGGGCCGGCCCGGGAGCTGCTGGGGCTGACCCGCCAGGTGCCCCGCGCGCAGCGGGTGGAACGCACGGAACGCGCGGAACGGGCGTAAAAACTTGAGCGGAGTAGACTCAACTTAGTGCATGCTGTACGTAGCAGCATTGAAGGACGACGAGGGAGGACCCCCCAGCAGTGGACGCCAGCAAGTTCACCACCAAGACGCAGGACGCCCTGTCCGCCGCGATCCGGCAGGCGGGCGCGGCCGGGAACCCGGACGTCAAGCCGGTGCACATCCTGATCGCCCTGCTGGAGCAGCCCGAGGGCATCGCCCGGCCGCTGCTGGAGGCCGTCGGGGCGGACGTCACCCGGATCGACGCCGAGGCCCGCCGCCAGCTGACCGCCCTGCCCAGCGCGATGGGCTCGACGGTCGCCGCGCCGCAGCTCGCCCGGGACACCCTCGCGGTGCTCACCGAGGCCGGCAAGCGCGCCGACGACCTGGACGACCAGTACGTCTCCACCGAGCACCTGATGGTCGGCCTGGCCGCCGAGGGCGGGCCGGTCGCCGAACTGCTGGCGCAGCAGGGCGCGACGGCGAAGGACCTGCTCGCCGCGTTCAAGGACGTGCGCGGCAGCGGCCGGGTCACCTCTCCGGACCCTGAGGGCACCTACAAGGCACTGGAGAAGTACGGCACCGACCTGACCCAGGCCGCCCGGGACGGCAAGCTCGACCCGGTGATCGGCCGGGACCAGGAGATCCGCCGGGTCGTCCAGGTGCTCTCCCGCCGGACCAAGAACAACCCGGTGCTGATCGGCGAGCCGGGCGTCGGCAAGACCGCGGTGGTCGAGGGCCTGGCCCAGCGCATCGTCGCCGGCGACGTGCCGGAGTCGCTGCGCGGCAAGCGGCTGGTCTCGCTGGACCTCAGCGCGATGGTCGCGGGCGCCAAGTACCGCGGCGAGTTCGAAGAGCGGCTGAAGGCCGTCCTGAACGACATCAAGCAGAGCAACGGCCAGGTCGTCACCTTCATCGACGAGCTGCACACCATGGTCGGCGCGGGCGCCGGCGGCGACTCCGCGATGGACGCCGGCAACATGCTCAAGCCGATGCTGGCCCGCGGCGAGCTGCGGATGGTCGGCGCCACCACGCTGGACGAGTACCGCGAGCGGATCGAGAAGGACCCGGCCCTGGAGCGCCGCTTCCAGCAGGTGCTGGTCGGCGAGCCCAGCGTGGAGGACTCGATCGCCATCCTGCGCGGTCTCAAGGGCCGCTACGAGGCGCACCACAAGGTGCAGATCGCGGACGCCGCACTGGTCGCCGCGGCCACCCTGTCCAACCGCTACATCACCTCCCGCTTCCTGCCCGACAAGGCGATCGACCTGGTCGACGAGGCGGCCTCCCGGCTGCGGATGGAGATCGACTCCTCCCCCGTCGAGATCGACGAACTCCAGCGCTCCGTCGACCGGTTGAGGATGGAGGAGCTGGCCCTGGAGAAGGAGTCGGACGCCGCCTCGATCGACCGGCTGGCCCGACTGCGGCGCGATCTCGCCGACAAGAACGAGCAGTTGAGCGCCCTGACCGCGCGCTGGGAGCAGGAGAAGAAGAGCCTCAACCGGGTCGGCGAGCTCAAGGAGCGGCTGGACGACCTGAACGGCGCGCTCGAACGGGCCCAGCGCGACGGGGACTTCGAGCGGGCTTCGAAGCTGATGTACGCGGAGATCCCGGCCGCCGAGACGGAGCTCACCGAAGCCCAGGAGCGGGCGGCGGACCAGGACGCCTCCGCCTCGATGGTGAAGGAGGAGGTCGGCCCGGACGACGTGGCCGACGTGGTCGCCTCCTGGACGGGCATCCCGGCCGGCCGCCTGCTGGAGGGCGAGAGCGCCAAACTCCTGCGCATGGAGGAGGAGTTGGGCGAGCGCCTGATCGGCCAGGCGGAGGCCGTGCGAGCGGTCTCGGACGCGGTGCGCCGCACCCGTTCCGGCATCGCCGACCCGGACCGCCCGACCGGTTCGTTCCTCTTCCTCGGCCCGACCGGCGTCGGCAAGACCGAACTCGCCAAGGCCCTGGCCGACTTCCTCTTCGACGACGAGCGGGCCATGGTCCGGATCGACATGAGCGAGTACGGCGAGAAGCACTCCGTCTCCCGCCTGGTCGGCGCCCCGCCCGGGTACATCGGCTACGAGGAGGGCGGCCAGCTCACCGAGGCGGTGCGCCGCCGCCCGTACAGCGTGGTGTTGCTGGACGAGGTGGAGAAGGCCCACCCGGAGGTCTTCGACGTCCTGCTCCAGGTGCTGGACGACGGCCGGCTCACCGACGGCCAGGGCCGCACGGTGGACTTCCGCAACGCGATCCTGATCCTCACCTCCAACCTGGGCAGTCAGTACCTGGTCGACCCGGCGACCCCGGAGGACCGGAAGAAGGCCCTGGTGCTGGACTCCGTCCGGGCCACGTTCAAGCCCGAGTTCCTCAACCGGCTGGACGACATCGTGGTCTTCGACCCGCTGGGCACCGCCGAGCTGAGCCGGATCGTCGACCTCCAGGTGGCCCGTCTCGGCGACCGGCTGCGCGAGCGCCGGCTCACCCTGGACGTCTCCGAGGCCGCCCGCGACTGGCTGGCCCTCACCGGCTACGACCCGGCGTACGGCGCCCGCCCGCTGCGCCGGCTGGTCCAGTCCGCGATCGGCGACCAGTTGGCCCGGGCCATCCTGTCCGGCCAGGTGCACGACGGGGACACCGTCCTGGTCGAGCGGGACGAGGAGGGCGACCGCCTCACCGTCCGCAGCCGCGGACTGCTGGAGAAGTAGCACCACCAGACCGGGCCGCCCGCACTGTCATGCGGGCGGCCCGGTCAACACCCTTGCCGCACAGCACAGTTGACGGCACACTCGGCCACGGTCGCACCCCGCCGCGCCCCGCCGGCGCCCCGGCCTCGGCGGCCCTCCAGCCGGACACGCTCCGTCACCATCACCGCTTGCGGCGGGCGTCGGGAGCGCCCCGGACGAAGATCGACGCGTGGCCGGGTGCCCCTGTGAGGCAGGCCCCGGATGAGGCAGGATGGGAAGTGGAAAGGGCGGCCTCTCATTGCCGGCCACCACGTGCACTGAGGAAGAGGACCCCATGAGCATCGACCCGTCGTCCATCCCGTCGTTCGGCGCGCCCCAGGGCGGCGGCCAGCCCGGCGACCAGGGGCGGCCGGCCGGCCCGCCGCCGATCATCGTCCCGGACCAGGGCCTGGTGACCCAGCTGCTGGACCAGATGCAGCTCAAGCACGTCGTGGACGAGGAGGGCGACCTCACCGCCCCCTGGGAGGGCTTCCGCGTCTACTACATGTTCCGCGGCGAGCAGAAGGAGCTCTTCGCGGTGCGCGCCTTCTACGACCGCGCGTACCCGCTGGAGAAGAAGGGCGAGATCCTCGACCTCATCGACGAGTGGAACCGCGAGACCCTCTGGCCCAAGGTCTACACCCACACCCACGAGGACGGCGTGGTCCGCCTGATCGGCGAGGCCCAGATGATCGTCGGCACCGGCGTCAACCTGGACTACTTCGTCACCACCACCGCCAACTGGACCCAGGCCGCCGTCGGCTTCGAGCAGTGGATCGTCGAGCGCCTCGGCCTGCAGAACGAGATCGAGGGCGAGGACGGCGAGACCCCCGAGGGCACCAACGAGGCGTGACCCTGCCCGCCCTGCGAGCGCACGGCCCGACCACTTGGCCCCAGGTGGTCGGGCCGTCCTTGTCCCCGGCCCCCGGCTGACCCAGGATGGGGCCGACGACGACGCGTGAGGAGCCACCGATGGGCAACAGGCCGCTGCTGAACCGCCGACTGGCCGGTATGGGGACGACCATCTTCGCCGAGATGTCGGCCCTGGCCACGGCCACCGGCTCGATCAACCTCGGCCAGGGCTTCCCCGACACCGACGGCCCGGCTTCGGTGGCCCGGGCCGCTGCCGACGCCGTGCTGAACGGCCGCGGCAACCAGTACCCGCCCGGCCCCGGCATCCCGGAGCTGCGGGCCGCGATCGCCGAGCACCAGCAGCGCTTCCACGGCCTCTCCTACGACCCGGACACCGAGGTGCTGGTCACCGCCGGTGCCACCGAGGCCATCGCCGCCACTCTGCTCGCCCTGCTGGAGCCCGGTGACGAGGTGATCGCCCTCGAACCCTTCTACGACTCCTACGCCGCCTGCATCGCCATGGCCGGCGCCACCCGCCGCCCGCTCACCCTGCGCGCCCCGGACTTCCGCCCCGACCTGGACGAACTGCGCACCCTGATCACCCCGCGCACCCGCCTGCTGCTGATCAACACCCCGCACAACCCGACCGGCACCGTGCTCACCGCCGACGAGCTGGCCGGCATCGCCGCCCTCGCCGTGGAACACGACCTGCTGGTCGTCACCGACGAGGTCTACGAGCACCTCGTCTTCGGCGCCACCCACCACCCGGTCGCCGCCCTGCCCGGCATGCGCGAGCGCACCGTCTCCATCTCCTCCGCCGGCAAGACCTTCTCCTTCACCGGCTGGAAGGTCGGCTGGGTCACCGCGAACCCGGCCCTGGTCACGGCCGTCCGCACGGCCAAGCAGTACCTCACCTACGTCAGCGCCGGCCCCTTCCAGTACGCCGTCGCCGAGGCGCTGCGGCTGCCCGACAGCTACTTCGACGGCTTCCGCGCCGACCTGCTCCGCAAGCGCGACCTGCTGGTCGACGGGCTCACCGCGGCCGGCTTCCGGGTGTTCACCCCCGAGGGCACGTACTTCATCACCACCGACATCACCCCGCTCGGCGAGAAGGACGGCATCGAGTTCTGCCGCGCCCTGCCGGAGCGCTGCGGCGTCGTCGCCATCCCGAACGCCGTCTTCTACGACAACACCGAGGCCGGCCGCAGCCTGGTCCGCTTCACCTTCTGCAAGCAGGACTCCGTGCTGGAGGAAGCGGTGTCACGGCTCCAGCGCCTCTGAGCCGTCGCCCGGCCGCCGCCCGAGGCCGGACAGGTGGGCGTTCAGGATCGCCCGGGCCTCGGGTGCGGTGAGGCGGCCGACGAGGACGTGCGCGGTGAGCCCGTCGGCAAGGGCCAGCAGCGTCTTCGCCTCCCGGGCGGCGTCCGGCCCGGCCGCCGGCGAGGCCTCGGCGATCAGCCGGGCGAACAGGCCCTCCAGGGCGGCGTAGTCGGCGTTCAGCGGGCCCGCCAGCCGCTCGTCGACGGCGGCCTGTGCGACGAAGGCCAGCCAGACCCGCGCCTGGGAGCGCTGTCCGTCGCCGAGCAGCGCCACCTCGGCGGCCGCGTGTGCCAGGGCGGCGGCGGGCGAGGGCGCCGGGTCGTCGGCGGGGTACGCCTGGACCCGGGCGGTGATCTGCTCGCCGACGTGGCCGAGGGCGAAGCGGAGCATCTCGTCCTTGGTGCGGAAGCAGCGCTGGACGGCGCCGGTCGACACCTGCGCGCGGTCGGCCACGTCGCGCAGGGTCACCCCTTCCAGGCCGCGTTCGTCGGCGAGCCGGCAGACGGCCTCGGCGATCCGTCGGCGTCGGCCGTCGTGGTCCACCTGTCTGGGCACGGGCTCCCCTCCGATTTATTCGATGCACTCGTATCGGTTCCCAGGCTACGGTACCGATACGAGCGCATCGGAACGAGGAGGGGAGTACGTCATGCAGGACGCCCTGTGGCGACTGACGGCCACCGCGCAGGCGGCGGCGGTACGCGGCAAAGAGGTCTCGGCCGTCGAACTGCTCGACAGCCACCTGGAGCGGATCAGCGCGGTGAACCCGCAGGTGAACGCCGTCACCCAGGTCCTGGCGGAGCGCGCCCGGGCACAGGCCCAGGAGCTCGACCGGCGCCTGGCCGCGGGCGAGGACCCCGGCCCGCTGGCGGGCGTGCCGTTCACCGTGAAGGAGACCACCGCCATCGAGGGCGTGGCCACCACCTTCGGGGTGCCGCGCTTCCGCGACCTGGTGGCGCGGGCCGACGCTCCCCCGGTCGCCCGGCTGCGCGCGGCCGGGGCCGTACCGATCGGGCACAGCAACATGCCCACCATGATCCTGGCCGGGATGCACACCCGCAGCGAGCTCTACGGCGACACCGCCAACCCGTGGGACCGCGGCCGCACCCCGGGCGGGAGCAGCGGCGGTGACGGCGCGGCCGTCGCGACCGGCCTGGCCGCGCTCGGGCTCGGCAACGACTCCGGCGCGTCCATCCGCGTCCCGGCCTCGTTCTGCGGGGTCGCCGGGCTGAACCCGTCCAGCGGCCGCTTCCCCGCCGACCACCGCGCGTTCGGGCCACAGGACCCGGGGCCGGCCTCCCAGTGGCTGGTCTCCGACGGCCCGCTCGCCCGGAGCGTCGCCGACCTCCGGCTGGCCTACGAGGTGCTGGCCGGCCCCGATCCGCGCGACCCTCGCGCCCTGCCCCTGCCGCGCTACGGCGAGCCGCTGCCCGGGCCGGTGAAGGTCGCGGTGGTGGCCGATCCGGGCGGCCACGGCGTCCACCCGACCGTCCGGGCCGCGGTCGAGCGCGCGGCGGCGGCGTTGCGGGACGCCGGGTACGACGTGCGCGAGGTGGCGGACGTCCCGCGGCTCGACGAGGCCCTGGAGGTGTGCGACCGGATCACCATGACGGAGTTCGCGCCCAAGTGGCCCGCCGTACGCTCCCTGCTCGGCCCGGGCGGCGACCGCTACATCGAGCTGACGATGGCCCGCACCCCGCCCGCGACGGCCGCCGAGCTCATGGAGCTGATGGGGAGCTGGCTGGGCATCCGCCGCTCCTGGGCCGAATTCCTGGACGAGTACCCGCTGCTGCTCGGACCGGTGTTCACCGAACCGCCGGTCGAGCCGGGCATCGAGTCCCGGGACGCGGCCGGGTGGGAGCTGGTCCGCACGGCGATGCGGCTGTGCAAGGTGACCAGCTTCGCGGGGCTGCCAGCGGTGGCGGTGCCCACCGGCCTGGCCGACGGACTGCCGACCGGGGTGCAGCTCGTCGGGCGGGCGTTCCGGGAGGACCTCTGCCTGGAGGCGGCGCAGGCGGTCGAGGACCGGCTCGGGGTCCTCGCGCCGATCGACCCCCGGCCGTGAATCGACCCCCGGCCGTGAGGGGAGCAATGATGGCCCGGCGAGCGGGCTGGACTTCCTCAACTCGCCTGACAGTCATGCCTGGTTGACACCTGGTTGACGATTGAATGATGCCTGTGAGGCAATTCCCTCAACCTCGGCGGAACGCTCCGACCGCCCTGCCCGCCCGGTGCGTGCAGGGCGGTGGCGCACGAGGCGCGTGCCCGGCGCACTACCAGCGTGCACGGCGCACGACCCGGTCATAGGGGCGCGCGCTGTGCAGAGTCGCACACCGGGTCGATCAGAGCCGGGAAGCAGGTGTGCTCGAAACGGTGAATGCTTGACAAAGTTGGGTAAATCACCGGCGGACCCGGCGTATTCATGCTTCTCTGCTGCTGAATCTCCAGCCGGAATCCCTCCTTCCACGGTCGGCCGCGCCCAGGGCCGCACAGCCACGAACAGCCTCGCCATCGCCTAGGCCTACTCGGTGCTGCTCGGCGGGCGCGCACGGAGCTGAAACGCGGAGCCGAGCATGCTCACCACACTGCAGACCTCCTACACGGACACCCGCGCCGGTGACCTGGCCTGGTGCCTGGGCGGCGACCCGCTGCCCGCTCTCGCGGTCCGCGACCTGAGACTCGACGGAGGCGGCCACCCCGCCACGGCCGGCACCCTCCAGCTGCGGCTGCTGGGCGCTTCGCACCAGGTGGTGATCGCCGCCGGCCCCGGCGAGTGCCTGGAGACCGTCGCCTGCCTGCCCGGCCGCCGCACCCCGCTGCCGGCCCGGGTGGCCAAGCAGGTCGGCGGCTGGGAGTACGAGTTCGCGGCCCGGATCGAGGCGCTGCCCCCGCACGACTTCGCGGCCCGCGCCCAGGAACTGCTGGCCCTGGTCGAGGGCCACCCGCGCGGCCTGGCCGGGGTGTTCCCGGGCGACCCGAGCGCCTTCACCGCGCTGGTCACCCAGGGCGGCGCCGACCGGCTGCTCTGGCGGACCTGGCACGCCTACCCGCAGGAGGGCCGGCTGGTCTGCACCCGCTCCTCGCTGGTGGTGTCCGGGGCATGACCGCCGGCCGCCCGACCAGGGTCACGGATCCCTCCATGGCCTATGAATCGCACGCAGGAACGATTCGTCAATCCGGCGTCCCGCACTGTCCGTCGAATGGGCGCAGCTATCCGTCCCGAACGTCCCCTAGCGTTTGTTCGTGATCAACCATCCGGCCGGTCCACCCGCCCGCTCGCGAGTGGACCTCGACGACGGCGCCCCACCCCGGCCCGGGCGGAGCCTCGCCCCCCTGCCCGCCCGCCGTCGGTCCCGGCTGCGCTCCCACCCCCGACTGGCCCGCCTCACCGTCCTGCTCGCCGCGTTCGTCTGTGCGGCCTGCGGACTCGTCTACGAACTCGAACTCGTGGCGCTCGGCGACTACCTGCTCGGGGACGCGGTCACCCAAACCTCCGTCGTGCTCTCCGTCATGGTGTTCGCGATGGGCCTCGGCTCGCTCCTCGCCAAACGCCTCACCCGGCAGCCCGCCACCGCCTTCGCCCTGGTCGAATGCGCCCTCGCGCTCACCGGCGGCCTCTCCGTCCTCGCGCTCTACTCCTGCTGGGCCTGGATCGGCCGCTACCAGGCCGCCATGGTCGGCCTCACCTGCCTCATCGGCATCCTCATCGGCGCCGAGATCCCGCTCCTGATGACCCTCATCCAGCGGATCCGGCGCGAGGACGCCGGCCGCGCCGCCGCCGACCTCTTCGCCGCCGACTACGTGGGCGCGCTGATCGGCGGCCTCGCCTTCCCCTTCCTCATCCTCCCCGGCCTCGGGCCCGGCGACGGCGCCCTCGTCACCGGCGCCGTCAACGCCGTCGCCGGAGCCGCCGTCGTGCTCTGGCTCTTCCGCGAGGAACCCGCCCCCCGGATACGGCTCCTGCTCTGGGGCGGCTGCGCGCTCGTCCTCGCCCTGCTCGCCGCGGCCGCCGCCGGCTCCGGCGCCATCGAACGCGCCGCCCGGCACGCCCTCTACGGCGCCCAGGTCCGCTTCGCCGCCCGCAGCCACTCCCAGGAGATCGTGCTCACCGGCCCCGCCGAAGGCCCGCTCCGGCTCTACCTGAACGGCCGTCTCACCGTCTGCGGACCCGACGAGTACCGCGGCAGCGAAGCCCTGGTCCACCCGGCGATGGCCGCCGGCCCGGACGCCCGCGTCCTGCTCCTCGGCGGCGGCGACGGCCTCGCCCTGCGCGAGGTGCTCCGGCACCGCGGCGTCCGCTCCGTCCGGCTCGTCGACGCCGACCCCGAGCTCCCCCGGCTCGCCCGCACCGACCCCGGACTCGCCGCCCTCACCGACCACTCCCTCGACGACCCGCGCGTCCACGCCACCGCCGCCGACCCGATGGCCTGGCTGCGCGGCGCCACGACCGGCGGACCGTACGACGTGGTGCTCGCCGACCTGCCCGCGCCCGCCGACGGCGGACCGGTCACCTTCCACTCCCAGGAGTTCTACGGCCTCGCCACCCGGCTGCTCTCCCCCGGCGGCCGCGTCGCCGTCCGGGCCGGCGGCGACCCGGGCGGCCTCTGGCCGATCGAGTCCGGCCTGCGGACGGCAGGGCTGCAGACCGTCCCGTACGCCGTCCAGGGTAGCGCCACCGCGAGTTGCCGCCCCGACCCGCCGGGCGCCGCCCAGACCTTCCTCCTCGCGGCCGCCGCCCGGCCCCCGCTCACCCTCGCCCCCGACGCCCCACCGCCCCGCGCCCTCACCCCCGACGCGCTCCGCGGCTCCGCCACCCGCCTCGCCGCCCTCCGCCCCGCCCACCCCCCGGCCGCCCTCACCCTGCTCGGCCCCCGCTGAGCCGGGGGCGCGGGGCGGGACACCGGTGGTCCCGGGGAAGTCGGGTGGCGGTGGGTAGGGACCGGGCGGGGTCGGGTCGGTAGGCTCCCTGACATGGAGCATGAGGTTGTCGTCCCGATGCCCGCCGAGTTGGTGCGGCAGGCCTTGCAGGATCCGGCTCTGCTGGCCCGTAGCGTGCCGGGGCTGAGCACCGAACCGGCCGCGGTCGGCGCAGGGCCGGCGGAGGAGATCGGCGGCCGGCTGAAGCTGCGGATCGGCGGCTCCACCATCACGTACAAGGGCGTGCTGTCCCTGATCGAGGGACGCGAGGGCGTGCTGACCGTGTTCGCCGAGGGCCAGGAGGCCCGCGGCAGCGGCGAGGCGACCGCCACCGTCCGGGTCAGCGTCGCGGACGGCGCCGAGGACGGCACCGCGGTGGTCCGCTTCACCGGCGACCTGAGCGCCACCGGCCGGCTCACCGAGTTCGACGAGGAGACCCTCGACGCCGCCGGGCGGCGCCTGCTGGACCGGTTCGCCACCGCGCTCGCCTCCCCGGACGCCGAGCCCGAGCCGGAGAGCGAGAACGACGGCGAGGGCGACCCGGAGACCGGCAGCGAAGCCGAGGCCGGGACCGACGCCGGCGTGGTGTTCATCGAGGAGCACCAGGACCAGCCCGGCGACGACCTCGACGACGACCTGTCCGACCTGATCGCCTTCTCCGACGCCGACGCCGAGCGCTTCGGCCTGCCCACCGGCGGCGGCGACGAGGACGGGCCCGAGGAGGGCGTCGCCGAGGAGCTCCCCGCCGAGCCGCTCTTCGAGTACGAGGAGGAACCGGCGGGCGGCGGCCCGGTGCGCCGCAGCATCGTCGGCCGCTCGGCCGAGGAGGTGGACCACGCGCCGCCGCGCGGGCGGTACGCCCCGGCGCTGCCGGCCCGCAGTGCCCGGGCCCGGGCGGCGTCCCGGTGGGGCGGCGAGGCCGGCGGGATCGTGGTGCCGGGTTCGGGCGGCCGCAGCGCGGTGCCGTGGGTGATCGGCGGCGGGGTCGCGCTGCTGGGTGGCGCCGTGGTGCTGGTCAGGGCCTTGCGTCGGCGCTGACCGGCGGGAGAGGGCCTAGACTGGACGCTCATGAGCAACGACCGCGACGCCCTGCTGGCACAGATCAAGGACAAGGCCGTCGTACACGGCAAGGTCACCCTTTCCTCCGGCAAGGAGGCCGACTACTACGTCGACCTGCGCCGGATCACGCTGGACGGCCAGGCCGCCCCGCTGGTCGGTCGGGTGATGCTGGACGCGACCTCGCACTTGGAGTACGACGCCGTCGGCGGTCTGACCCTGGGCGCCGACCCGGTGGCCGCCGCGATGCTGCACGCCGCCGCCGCGCGCGGGCGTGAGCTGGACGCCTTCGTGGTCCGCAAGGCGGGCAAGGCGCACGGCCTGCAGCGCCGGATCGAGGGCCCGGAGGTCAAGGGCCGCCGGGTGCTGGCGGTCGAGGACACCTCCACCACCGGTGGCTCGGTGCTGACCGCCGTCGAGGCGCTGCGCGAGGCGGGTGCCGAGGTGGTCGGCGTCGCGGTGATCGTGGAGCGCGGCGGCGCGGCCGCGGTCGAGGCGCAGGGCCTGCCGTACGTGACCGCCTACGACCTGGACGACCTGGGCCTCTGAGCCCGGCCGGACCTGACAGCACGAAGGGGCCGGGTCCTGTTTCACGTGAAACGTGAGACGGGACCCGGCCCCTTCGCGTGTACTGCGCGAAGCCCCGGTGCTCAGCCGCGCCGGTGGCGGCCGCCGCTCTGCACGGCGTCGGCCTCGGTGCTCTCCACGGCGCCGCCGGCCTTCCGCTTCTTGCGCTCGCGCAGGACCTCGATCAGGATCGGCGAGATCGAGAGCAGGACGATCAGCAGCACCGCCGGGATCAGGTACTTGTCGATCACCGGGGCGAGCGCGTCGCCGAAGAAGTAGCCGATCAGCAGCATGGACTCGGTCCAGAGCACGCCGCCGACGACGTTCCACAGGAAGAACGTCCGGGCGGGCATCTCCAGGGTGCCCGCGACCGGGTTGAGGAAGGTCCGGACGATCGGCATGAAGCGGGCCAGCACCACGGCCTTGCCGGGCCCGAACTTGTTGAAGTACTCCTCCGCCTTCATCACGTACTCGCGGCGGAAGATCTTCGACTCGGGCTTGTCGAACATCTTCGGCCCGACCTTGACCCCGATCAGGTGCCCGAGCTGGGCCCCCGCGACCGCGGCCACCGGGGCGCCGACGAGCAGGACGGCGATCGGCAGCTTGGCGCCGTCGCCGAGCACCGACGAGGCGGCGTTCGACGCCGCGACGCCGGCGATGATCAGCAGTGAGTCACCCGGGAAGAAGAAGCCGACCAGCAGGCCGGTCTCCGCGAAGATGATCGCGATCAGCCCGATGGCGCCGACGGACGAGATCAGTGATTTGGCGTCGAGAAGGTTGACGGCCAGCTGGTTGTAGTCCACGGCCGCAGGATAGCTGGCCGTTCTGTCCGGAGGCTTCGCCCGGCAGGTGTATCCGGTGTCCGCCGAACGTCGTAGGAGCGGGCCGTCCGCGTCGTCGCCGGCGACGGTCCGACTGGCGGGCTCCTGCTGACCTGCGGGCACGAGTCTGGGAGGATGGCACGGGCGTCCGGTCCGCAGCGGCACACCACCCTCATTGCCGTACCGCGGAGGTCGCTCGAACCTTGGTGCCGGAGAGCCACACCGCAGCGCCGCGCGTCGGCGGCCGGCACGGAGTCGTACCGAAGGCGTACACAGCGTCGGACAGCACCGTCCGTACGCCGCAACCCGACAGGAGCGGATCGCATGCCCATCGCAACTCCCGAGGTCTACAACGAGATGCTGGACCGGGCCAAGGCGGGCAAGTTCGCCTACCCGGCCATCAACGTCACCTCGTCGCAGACGCTGCACGCCGCACTGCGTGGTTTCGCCGAGGCCGAGAGCGACGGCATCATCCAGATCTCGACCGGTGGCGCGGAGTTCCTGGGCGGCCAGCACAACAAGGACATGGTGACCGGCGCCGTGGCGCTGGCCGAGTTCGCGCACATCGTCGCCGCCAAGTACGACATCACCGTCGCGCTGCACACCGACCACTGCCCGAAGGACAAGCTGGACGGCTACGTCCGCCCGCTGCTGGCGGTCTCCGCCGAGCGCGTGGCCAAGGGCCAGAACCCGCTGTTCCAGTCGCACATGTGGGACGGCTCGGCCGAGACCCTCGCCGACAACCTGGCGATCGCCCAGGAGCTGCTGGCCCAGGCCGCCGCCGCCAAGATCATCCTTGAGGTCGAGATCACCCCGACCGGCGGCGAGGAGGACGGCGTCACGCACGAGATCAACGACGAGCTGTACACCACCGTCAACGACGCCGTGCGCACCGCCGAGGCGCTGGGCCTGGGCGAGAAGGGCCGCTACCTGCTGGCCGCCTCGTTCGGCAACGTGCACGGCGTCTACAAGCCGGGCAACGTCGTGCTGAAGCCGGAGCTGCTGCGCGAGCTGCAGGACGCGATCGGCAAGCAGTACGGCAAGACCGACCCGTTCGACTTCGTCTTCCACGGCGGTTCGGGCTCGACCGCGGCGGAGATCGCCACCGCGCTGGAGAACGGCGTCGTGAAGATGAACCTGGACACCGACACCCAGTACGCCTTCACCCGCCCGGTCGTGGACCACATGTTCCGCAACTACGACGGCGTGCTGAAGGTCGACGGCGAGGTCGGCAAGAAGAACACCTACGACCCGCGCACCTGGGGCAAGCTCGCCGAGGCGGGCATGGCCGCCCGCGTGCTGGAGGCCGCGCAGCAGCTGCGATCGGCCGGCAACCGCCTGAAGTGAGCCCGGCGGCCGGGCTGAGCCCGGCCACCGTGTGAACGCGGATGCGCCCCCCGGTGGACTTCACCGGGGGGCGCACCTGTGTTGTGGGTCTGCTGCCTCAGCAGCCGTGCGGGTCTACTGCTTCAGCTCCGCGTACGCCTCCGCGCTGCTGTCCTTCAGGAACTGCCAGCAGCGGGCCTCCTCCTCGGTGTCCTTGATCGCGCCGGCCGCCCGTGCGAGCCCCGCCAGGCAGCGCAGGAAGCCGCGGTTGCCGCGGTGCTCCCACGGCACGGGGCCGTGGCCCTTCCAGCCGTTGCGACGCAGTGCGTCCAGGCCGCGGTGGTAGCCGGTGCGGGCGTAGGCGTAGGACTCGACGTAGCGGCCGGCCGCGTAGGCGTCGTCGGCGAGCATCGCCCAGGCGAGGCAGAAGGTCGGGAAGTCGGCGGCCACCTGGGTGGGTGAGGCCGATTCCTCCGCCAGCATGCGGTAGGGCTGCTCGTCCTCCGGGAGAAGGGTCGGGTCGGGGCCGTCGAGAAGATTCCGGTGAATCGCCATGCAGGCAGTCTGCCACCCGAGACGCCAGGGTCAACCGCCGTCCCGGGATCGGCGGCGGCCGCCGGGCGCCTGCATACCCGGTATGTGGACATTCACCCGTTCGCCATGTCAGGGTGTCGATCATGCCCGCAGCCAGATCCGCCGCCAGGAGCAGCAGTGCCCGCGGCCGCCGACGCCGCCGGCCGCCGCGCCGGCTCGGGCCCGGCATGCTCGCGGCGCTGGTCACGGCGGTGGCGGTGCTGGGCGGTACGGCGGTCGTGCTGACCCGCTCCTCGGACGCGCCCGACGGCGGGCCGACCGCCCAGGCGCGGATCGCCCCGCCGACCGAACAGGCCCCCTCGCCCGCCGGCCCGACACCGACCCCGACGCCGACCGACACCCCGAGCGAGCCCCCCGCCCCGCCCTCGCCGCCCGCCCCCACCACGCCCGACCCCGGCCCGGCCAAGGGCGCGGGCACCTTCAGCATCGCCGCCGCCACCGCCCAGCCGGTCGGACGCGGCACCGTGCGCCGCTACCGGGTGGAGGTCGAGGACGGCATAGGCATCGACGCCGCCTCCGCCGCCGCCCAGATCCACGGTTTCCTCGGCGACAAGCGCGGCTGGACCAACGACCGCAAGAACGGCTTCCAGCTGGTCGCCGGCGGCGGGTACGACTTCACCGTGAAGATCGCCTCGCCGGCCACCGTGGACCGGATCTGCGGCGCCTCCGGCCTGGACACCCACGGCGAGGTGAACTGCAACGTCGGCAACCAGGTGCTCGTCAACTCCAAGCGCTGGAACACCGGTTCACCGCAGTTCAGCGGCCCGCTCGACGAGTACCGGGCGCTGATCATCAACCACGAGGTCGGCCACCGGATAGGCCACGGGCACGAGACCTGCCCCGGCCCGGGCAAGCCGGCGCCCGCGATGATGCAGCAGATCTACGGGCTCAAGGGCTGCGAGCCGAACGCCTGGCCGTACGCGGAGAACGGCACCTACCTCAGCGGGCCGTCGGTGCCGTAGGACGCCCCCTGAAGCGCGGCTACCCGAGCACCGGCAGGTACTCCCGCAGGTCGCTGCGCTCGCCGGAGGCGGAGACCGCCGCCGCGTCCACCGCGGCCGCCCAGTCGGCCCGGCCGGTGGCCAGCCGGATCCAGGTCAGCGGGTCGGTCTCGACCACGTTCGGCGGGGTGCCCCGGGTGTGCCGGGGGCCCTCGACGGCCTGCACGACGGCGTACGGCGGGATCCGCAGCTCGACCGCGCCGCCCGGCGTGCGGTCGGCGAAGGCGTCGGCCAGCAGCCGGGTGACGGCGGCGACGGCCTGGCGGTCGTGCGGGAAGCCGTCGAGGCCGAGCGCGGCGGCCAGGTCGTCGGCGTGCACGACGGTCTCCACCAGCCTGGTCACCAGCATGTCGGCGAGGGTCATCGAGCCGAGCCGGATCTCGAACCGCCGTACCGGGTCGGCGGCTTCGGGCCGGTCCAGCAGGCCGGTCAGCGCGTCCGCCGCCCGGGTGAAGGCCTGCGCCACCGAAGCCGCGTCCCCGCCGAAGTCGCCGGCGGCCCTCGCCCGGGCCTGCTCGTCGAGCAGCGGCGCGACCGTGCCGACCGCGGCCACCCACCCCGGCAGGTCCAACGGCGCCCGCCCCTCCAGCGGATCGTCGAGGTGCTCGGGGACGAAGTCGAGCTGGACGGCGAGGTGCGCGATCAGCTCGCGGACCGTCCACTCCCCCAGCCCGGTCGGCCGGGCCAACCACTGCTCGGCGTCCGGGCGTTCACAGAGCTGCCGGACGGCGTCGCGCAGCGCGCCGGTCTGCGCCGCGAGCGCGGTGCGCACCTTCTGCGGCTGGTAGGTACGGGGCTTGGGGGGCATGGCCCCCAACATACGCCGAGGGGCGGACAGCCCCGCCTGCACCGGGGTGCGGACAGCCCCGCACACGCCGAGGGGCGGACGGCCCCGTCGGACCCTCCGCCCCTCGAACCGTGCGGGTCAGGCGAGCAGAGCCTCGATGACGCCGGTGTGGGCGTCCTTCAGCTCGGCCAGCGAGACGGTGAACTGGCCCTGGACGTCCAGGGATTCGCCGTCCACGACACCGATGCGGGTGGCCGGCAGGCCGCGCGCGGTGCACATGTCGTTGAACCGGAGCTCCTCGCTGCGCGGCACCGCCACGACGGCGCGGCCGGCCGACTCGGAGAACAGGAACACGAACGGGTCCGCGCCCTCGGGCACGATGATCCGCGCGCCGTGGCCGCCCTTGAGGCAGCTCTCCACGAGCGCCTGGCCGAGGCCGCCGTCGGAGAGGTCGTGCGCGGCGTCGATCATGCCGTCGCGCGAGGCGGCGATCAGGATGTCGCCGAGCAGCCGCTCGCGCTCCAGGTCGACCTTGGGCGGCAGACCGCCGAGGTGGTCGTGGACCACCTGCGACCAGGCCGAGCCGCCGAGCTCGTCCGCGGTGTCGCCGAGCAGGTAGAGCAGCTGCCCCTCCTCGGCGAAGGCGGCCGGGGTGCGCCGGGTGACGTCGTCGATGACGCCGAGCACCGCGACCACCGGGGTCGGGTGGATGGCGACCTCGCCGGTCTGGTTGTACAGCGAGACGTTGCCGCCGGTGACCGGGGTGCCGAGCACCAGGCAGGCGTCGGCCAGGCCGCGGGTGGCCTCGGCGAACTGCCACATCACGTCCGGGTCCTCGGGGGAGCCGAAGTTGAGGCAGTCGGAGATCGCGAGCGGCTTGGCGCCGCCGGCCGCGACGTTGCGGTAGGCCTCGGCGAGGGCCAGCTGGGCGCCGGTGTACGGGTCCAGCTTGGTGTAGCGGCCGTTGCCGTCGGTGGCGACCGAGACGCCGAGGTTGGTCTCCTCGTCGATCCGGATCATGCCCGAGTCCTCGCCGACCGAGAGCACGGTGTTGCCGAGCACGTAGCGGTCGTACTGGTCGGTGATCCAGGACTTGGAGGCCTGGTTCGGGGAGCCGGCGACCTTCAGCAGGTCGGCCTTGAGGCCCTCGCCGGTGGTCGGGCGGGCCAGCCGCTCGCCGGTGGGGGCGTCGGCCTGCAGCGCGTCCTGCCAGCTCGGGCGGGCGTACGGGCGCTGGTAGGTCGGGCCCTCGTGGGCGACGGTGCGCGGCGGCACGTCGACGACGAGTTCGCCGTGCCAGAAGATCTCCAGGCGCTCGCCGTCGGTCACCTCACCGATGACGGTGGCGATGACGTCCCACTTCTCGCAGATCTCCAGGAAGCGGTCGACCTTGCCGGGCTCGACGATGGCGCACATGCGCTCCTGCGACTCGCTCATGAGGATCTCCTCGGGCGAGAGCGTGTTGTCGCGCAGCGGCACGGTGTCCAGCTCGACCCGCATGCCGCCGGAGCCAGCGCTCGCCAGCTCCGAGGTCGCGCAGGACAGGCCGGCGCCGCCCAGGTCCTGGATGCCCTTGACGAGCTTCTCCCGGAAGATCTCCAGGGTGCACTCGATCAGGAGCTTCTCCTGGAACGGGTCGCCGACCTGGACGGCCGGGCGCTTGGTCGGCTTGCTGTCGTCGAAGGTCTCGGAGGCGAGCACGGAGACGCCGCCGATGCCGTCGCCGCCGGTGCGGGCTCCGTACAGGATGACCTTGTTGCCGGCGCCGGAGGCCTGCGCGAGGTGGATGTCCTCGTGCTTCATGACGCCCACGCACAGCGCGTTGACCAGCGGGTTGCCCTGGTAGCAGGAGTCGAAGACGACCTCGCCGCCGATGTTCGGCAGGCCCAGGCAGTTGCCGTAGCCGCCGATGCCCGCGACGATCCCGGGCAGCACCCGCCGGGTGTCCGGGTGGTCGGCCGCACCGAACCGCAGCGGGTCCATCACGGCGACCGGGCGGGCGCCCATCGCGAGGATGTCGCGCACGATGCCGCCGATGCCGGTGGCCGCGCCCTGGTAGGGCTCGATGTACGACGGGTGGTTGTGCGACTCGACCTTGAAGGTCACGGCGTAGCCCTGGCCGACGTCGACCACACCGGCGTTCTCGCCGATGCCGACGAGCATCGCGTCCGAGTCGGGCTTCTTGTCGCCGAACTGCTTCAGGTGGACCTTGCTGCTCTTGTACGAACAGTGCTCCGACCACATGACCGAGTACATCGCGAGTTCGGCGCCGGTCGGGCGGCGGCCGAGAATCTCGCGGATGCGCGTGTACTCGTCCTCCTTGAGGCCGAGTTCGGCCCAGGGCTGGGCGACGTCCGGGGTCTGCTCGGCGTTCTTGACGGTGTCGAGGCTCATCAGGCGTTCACCAGCTGCTTCAGGACGGAAGTGAAGAAGCCCAGGCCCTCGACGGTCGGACCGGTGAGCGACTCCACGGCGTGCTCCGGGTGCGGCATCAGGCCGACGACATTGCCGGCGGCGTTGGTGATGCCGGCGATGTCGCGGTACGAACCGTTCGGGTTACCGCATCCGTCAGCGGCATCGCCGCGGGCCACGTAACGGGCCACCACCCGGCCCTCCGCCTCCAGTTGGTCCAGGACGCGCTCCTCGGCGACGAACCGGCCCTCGCCGTTCTTCAGCGGAACGACGATTTCCTGGCCCGCCGAGTAATCCCGGGTCCAGGCGGTACCGGTGTTCTCGATGCGCAGCTTCTGGTCGCGGCAGACGAAGTGCAGCGAGTCGTTGCGGGTGAGCGCGCCGGGCAGCAGGTGCGATTCGCAGAGCACCTGGAAGCCGTTGCAGATACCGAGGACCGGCATTCCCAGCTTCGCCTGCTCGATGACGGTGTCCATCACGGGCGAGAAGCGGGAGATCGCGCCGCAGCGCAGATAGTCGCCGTAACTGAATCCGCCCGGCAGGACGACGGCGTCGACCTGGTGGAGATCCTTGTCACGGTGCCAGAGCGCGACCGGCTCGGCGCCGGCCAGGCGGACCGCGCGCTGGGCGTCACGGTCGTCGAGGGAGCCGGGGAAAGTGACGACGCCAACGCGGGTGGTCACTTCGCCGCCTCCTCGACGCGGACGGTGAAGTCCTCGATCACGGTGTTGGCGAGAAAGGTCTCGGCGGCTTCGCGGATACGGGCGAGCGCGGCGTCGTCGACCGGGCCCTCCACTTCCAGCTCGAAACGCTTGCCCTGGCGGACGTCGGCGATCCCGGTGAATCCGAGACGGGGCAGTGCACGCTGCACCGCCTGGCCCTGGGGGTCGAGGATCTCCGGCTTGAGCATGACGTCGACTACGACGCGTGCCACTGGCACTCCCGGTGGTGTCTTCGGTGAGGCGGGGGAACTCCAGACTACCGGGGGTTTCGGGCGGGATTGCTGGCCGGGGCAGGCGACGCGCGTAGACCCGAGACCCTTACGCGGCAAGGGATCCACGCCCGTGAACCCCCGGCCGGGCCGCGCGGTTTCCACGGATTCGGCCCCCGGAACGAGAACACCCGAAGAACACCCGAATACGGCACTCCGGGACAGATCGACCCGTCCCGCACTCCGGTATCCGGCACTCCGGCGAAGACACGTGAATATCCGGAAAAGAATGCCGGACTCTTCGATTTCGACCCCCTTCGGGTGCAGAATAGGGCCACCTGTCGCGGCAAGTGCTGCGTATCCGGCGGGCCACCAGGCCTGCCCGTATGCGCTTGCGCGAGTGGTGCACATCAGGCCCCCGGACGCACCCCGCGGACCGGCGGCCGAATTGCCCGAGAGGATTGACACCCATGGCTCAGCGTGTAGTTGTCACGCTCTCCGACGACCTGGACGGCGGCGCCGCGGCGGAAACCGTCCACTTCGGCGTCGACGGGAAGTCGTACGAGATCGACCTGTCCGTGGACAACGCGGAAAAGCTGCGGGAGGCCCTCGCTCCGTTCGTCGCGGCCGGCCGCCGCCAGAGCCGCACCGGAAAGTCCTTCCGCCGCACCGCGCTCACCCCGGACCCGGCCGCGGTGCGCGCCTGGGCCCTGTCGCGCGGCATGGAGCTGCCGGCCCGCGGACGCATCCCCAAGCACGTGTACGAGCAGTTCGCCGAGGCGAACTGACCGCCCCGGGCACCCCGGTCGCCCCGCCCGCCTGGACCGAAAGGGTGGGGCGACCACCCCGAACGATGCTGTAGAGTAATCCTCGTCGCCGCAACGGAGAGATCCGAAGAGGCGGCGGGTGCCCCACCAGGCACCGTGCGGACGTGGCTCAGTTGGTAGAGCATCACCTTGCCAAGGTGAGGGTCGCGAGTTCGAATCTCGTCGTCCGCTCGCAGTGTGCGAGCACAGCACAACTCCATAGTTAGACCTGCGGACGTGGCTCAGTTGGTAGAGCATCACCTTGCCAAGGTGAGGGTCGCGAGTTCGAATCTCGTCGTCCGCTCCAGAACGAAAGGCCCCCTCGATCGAGGGGGCCTTTCGGCATTCCCGCTCCACGGCGATCCCGGCCCATGACATTTGTCATCGCCGACCCGTGGATCTCCACCGCCGGCTCATGACGGCGCGCACTGCCCGCCCGACCGGGGAGGCGGAAGGCTTGAGCCATGGAAACGAGCCAGCCCCTGCGCCCCGGCGACAGCGTGATCGAGGTCACCGACCTGCACCGCCACTACGGCACCGGCACCACCGGCTACCACGCCGTCCGCGGCATCGACCTGACCGTCGGCCGCGGTGAGCTGTTCGCCCTGCTCGGCACCAACGGGGCTGGCAAGACCTCCGCCATGGAGCTCATCGAGGGCCTGGCCGCCCCGTCCGGCGGCACCGTCCGGGTGCTCGGCCACGACCCCCACCGGGAGCGCGCCGCCGTCCGCCCGCGGATCGGCATCATGCTCCAGGAGGGCGGCTTCCCCGGCGACCTCACCATCGCCGAGACCGGCCGCAGCTGGGCCGGCATGACCAGCGGCGCCCGCCCGGTCGACGAGGCCCTGGAGCTGGTCGGCCTCGGCCACCGCCGCGACGTCCGCGTCAAGCAGCTGTCCGGCGGCGAGCGGCGCCGGCTCGACCTCGCGATGGCCCTGCTCGGCCGCCCCGAGGTGCTCTTCCTGGACGAGCCCAGCACCGGCCTCGACCCCGAGGCGCGCGCCGCCGTCTGGCGGCTGGTCCGCGAACTGCGCGCCCAGGGCACCACCGTGCTGCTCACCACGCACTACCTGGAGGAGGCCGAGGAGCTCGCCGACCGGCTGGCCATCATGCACGGCGGCCGGGTCGTCACCACCGGCACCGTAGCCGAGGTGATCGCCGGCCGGCCCTCCCGGATCAGCTTCGACCTCCCCGAGTTCACCGGGACCGCGCTGCCGGTCCTCGCCGGGGCCGAGATCGCCGTCGACGGCCGCAAGGTCACCGTGCAGACCGGCGGCCTCCAGCGCACCCTCTTCGAACTGCTCGGCTGGGCCCAGCAGCACGGGATCGCGCTCGGCTCCCTGGACGCCCGCAGCGCCTCGCTGGAGGAGGCCTTCCTCGCCATCGCCTCCGAGGCCGCCCACCAGGCCCCGCCCCAGTCGCCCGCCGCCCCCACCGCCCGCACCGCCCGCCGCCGCCTGATCGGATCCGCCCGATGACCACCGCCACCGCCGCCAAGACCGCCGCCGGCCCGCAGAGCACCACCGCCCGCCGGCTGCTCTCCCTCGGCCGCGCCGAGGCCACCCTGCTGCTGCGCAACCGGGCCGCCCTGTTCACCGCGCTGCTGCTGCCGCTGCTGCTGATCGCCGGCCGGCGCAACATGCTCAAGCAGCAGGCCGAGTCCCACCCCGGGCTGGACGTCGACACGCTGCTGATCACCGGCACCATCGGCGGCATCCTCGCCTTCGTCGTCTACTACAACCTGACCGCCGCGTACGTCGCCCGCCGCAACGAGCTGGTGCTCAAGCGGCTGCGCACCGGCGAGGCCCGGGACATCGAGATCCTGGCCGGCACGGCGGTGCCCTCGGTGAGCCTCGCCCTGATGATGTGCGCCGTGGTCGGCGTCGGCGCAGCCGCCCTCCTCAAGCTCAGCACGCCGGTGAACCCGCTGCTGCTGGCCGTCGGGCTGGTCCTGAGCATCGCCGTCTTCATCGCACTGGCCGCCATCTCCAGCGCCTTCACCAAGACCGTCGAGACCGCCGGCATCACCACCCTCCCGGTGCTGCTGGTCTCCCAGTTCGGCTCCGGCCTGCTCATCCCGCTGGAGATCATGCCCCCCGGGCTGGCCGACTTCTGCCGCCTGCTGCCCACCACCCCGGCCTTCCAGCTGATCCGGATCGGCTGGACCGGCAGCGACGGCTCGGCCGCCGCCACCGGCTTCGCCGGCACCTGGTCCACCGCCGCCCCGCACCTGGTGACCGGCGCCGTCTGGCTCGGCCTGGCGGTCTGGGGCGCGGTGCGCTACTTCCGCTGGGAGTCGCGCCGCTGACGCCCCGGCGGGCGCCCTCTCTGGAAGTGCGAAGGTCAGACCCCCGTTCCGCCTCTGATATGAAGGTAGCGACACGATCTTGATCGATACGGGGAGCGATTCGATGGCCGTCCAGGGGCCGGTTCGCAGATGGAAGGGCTTCGGCAAGCCCCAACGCGCCGAGCTGTACTTCCGCTGGTCGCTCTACATGGTGGCCTGGTGCATCGTTCCGGTGAACCTGGTGCTCAGCGCCTCCTCCGTCGCGAACCTCGACCGGTCGGTCGGCGCCGTCCGGGTCACCCTGGTCGTCTCGCTCGCGTCCACCCTGCTCTGCCTCCGGGCGTTCCGCACCTCGCTCGACCACTACCTGCACCGCCCCACCGAGCACCTGCGCTGGCTGATCGTCAACAGCGCGCTCTCGGTCGCCGGTTCCTGGGCCGTCCTGCTGCTGGGCCCGTCCGCCGCCGAATCCGGGCAGCCCGGAGGGACTCCGTTCACCGCGGCGATCGCCATCGCCATGCTGTGCGCCGCCATCGGTCCGATCAGCGTGGGCCTGCCCCTGCGCCAGGTCTTCCCCGCCGGACTCGGCCTGATCCTGCTGACCGCCCCGGCGATGCTGCTGACCGGGGTGAGCCCAGCCACCACGGCCGGACTGGCGGTCGGGGCGGCGATCAGCCTGACCGCCCTCGTCGGCACCTGCCGCAGCTTCGCCTGGGTGACCGCGATCATCTGGGAACTGGAGACCGCCCGCGAGGCCCAGTCCCGGCTGGCCGTCGCCGAGGAGCGGCTGCGGTTCTCCCGCGACCTGCACGACGTGATGGGCCGCAACCTCACCACCATCGCGCTCAAGAGCGAACTCGCCGTCCAGTTCGCCCGCCGCGGGCGCCCGGAGGCCGCCGACCAGATGGCCGAGGTGCAGCGGATCGCCCAGGAGTCGCAGCGCGAGGTCCGGGACGTCATCCGCGGCTACCGCACCGCCGACCTGCACGCCGAGGCGATCGGCGCCCGCGCGGTGCTCCGCAGCGCCGACGTCGCCTGCGAGATCGACCTCGGCGAGAACGCCGACCAACTGCCGCCGCCGATCCAGTCGGTGCTCGGCTGGGTGATCCGCGAGGCCACCACCAACGTGCTGCGGCACAGCGAGGCCGCCCACTGCCTGATCCGGCTGGACCTCCAGGACGGCCGCGCCGTCCTGGAGCTGGAGAATGACGGGGTGCCCGCCGTCCCGCTCCCCTCGCAGGGCGGCGGCACCGGACTGCGCGGCCTGCGCGAGCGGCTGGCCGCCCACGACGGCGAACTGACCATCCCCGAGACCGCCCAGGGCACCTTCCGGATGCTCGCCGCCGTACCGCTCTGACCCGCACCCACCGACGGAGGACCGCCCGATGACCGACCCCGCACCCGTGCGCGTCCTGCTCGCCGACGACGAGCACCTGATCCGGGGCGCGCTGGCCGCGCTGCTCTCCCTGGAGGAGGACATCACCGTGGTCGCCGAGGCCGGCTCCGGGCCGGAGGCGCTGGCGATGGCGCAGGCCCACCGCCCGGACGTCGCGGTGCTGGACCTCCAGATGCCCGGCAAGGACGGCATCGAGGTGGCCACCGAACTGCGCCGGCTGCTGCCGGACTGCCGCTGCATGATCGTCACCGGCCACGGCCGCCCCGGCTACCTCAAGCGGGCGCTGGAGGTCGGGGTGCGCGGCTTCCTGCCGAAGACCGTCTCGGCGGCCGACCTGGCCGGCATCATCCGGACCGTCCGGGCCGGCGGCCGGTACGTGGACCCGGAGCTGGCCGCGGACGCGATCAGCGCGGGCGAGACCCCGCTCACCCCGCGCGAGACGGACGTCCTGGAGCTGGCCGCCGACGGCACCTCGATCACCGAGATCGCCGAACGGGCGGCGCTGTCCCCCGGCACCGTCCGCAACTACCTGTCCTCGGCGGCCGGGAAGCTGGGCGCCGAGAACCGGCACGCGGCGGTGCGGATCGCCCGCGAGCACGGCTGGATCTAGGTCCGGGCACCGGCTCGCGGGCGGCCGGGCGTCAGGCCCAGGCGGTGCCGGTCAGCCGCTCGTACACCTCGATGTACTTGGCGCGGGTCTGCTCGACCAGCTCGGCCGGCAGCTCCGGCGGCGGCTGCTCGCTGTAGCGGTCCCAGCCGGAGGCCGGGGAGACCAGCCAGTCGCGGATCAGCTGCTTGTCGAAGGACGGCTGCGAGCGGCCGGGCTGCCACTCGTCGGCCGGCCAGTACCGGGAGGAGTCCGGGGTGAGCACCTCGTCGCCGATCAGCAGCTCGCCGTCCAGCAGGCCGAACTCGAACTTGGTGTCGGCCAGGATGATGCCGCGGTCGCGGGCGATGTCCCGGGCCCGGCCGTAGACGTCCAGGGTGGTGCGGCGCAGCTGGGCGGCCAGGTCGGCGCCGATCCGGCGGGCGGTCTCCTCGTAGGAGACGTTCTCGTCGTGCTCGCCGACCTCGGCCTTGAGCGCCGGGGTGTAGATCGGGGCGGGCAGCTCGGAGCTGTTCTCCAGGCCCTCCGGCAGGGCGATGCCGCAGACCGTGCGGTTCTCCTGGTACTCGGCCAGGCCGGAGCCCGCCAGGTAGCCGCGGGCGACCGCCTCGACCGGGACCATGTCCAGGCTGCGGCAGATCAGCGTGCGGCCCTTCCAGTCGGCGGGGGCGCCGGACGGGACCTCGGTGGAGATCACGTGGTTGGGGACGATGTCGGCGATCCGCTCGAACCACCACAGGGACAGCTGGGTGAGGACGCGACCCTTGTCGGGGATCTCGTTCGGCAGCACCCAGTCGTGGGCGGACATCCGGTCGCTGGCGACCATGACCAGCTCGCCCGACTCGGTCCGGTAGAGGTCGCGCACCTTGCCGGTGTGCAGGTGGACCAGGCCGGGCACCTGGACCGGCTCGGGCTTGGTGACAAATCCGCTCAAGGTGTCTCAGTCCTCAGGGGTCGTTCGCGGGCGTGGGGCGCGCGAAAGGGGAGGTCACTGCCCCCTCAGTCTTTCACGAACCCCCGAGGCCCCGTTTCTGGCCGAGGGCGGCCCCGCTCCGGCCGAGGGCGGCACCGTTCTTGCCGGGGGCGGGCTCGTTCTTGCCGAGGCGGTCGAGCAGGTTCGCGGTGGCCCGCTGGATCCGCTCGTCGGTGAGGCCGGGGCGGCCCAGCGCGGGCGACCAGGCGAAGGTGCCGGCCGCGAACACGTACGCGCCGCTGGGCGCCCGGTACAGCGAGGTCTCCTGGTAGCGGGTGCGGCCGCCGAGGTCCTGGTACGGCGAGTGCGCGAGCAGCACCCGCTCGGTGTGCTCGGGCAGCGCCACCTTGGGGTAGTAGCGGTCGGCCTCGCCGGCGACCAGACCGGGCAGTTCGTCGCCCTCCTGCAAGCCGGTGCCGTCCCAGAGCCAGTGCGCGGTGTGCCGGGCGATCAGCGGGACGGGCGCGGCGACCCGGCCCGAGTACTGCAGGCCGAGCACCTGCTGCTCGGGCTCGCCGGCGTCCCGCCACAGCGCGCTGGCCGAACCGGGCACCCCGACGGCCGGGTTGCCCGGCTGGACCTTCTGCCGCTTGCGGCAGTTGAGCAGCCGGTTGGGTTCGCCGGAGGCGGCGGCGGTCAGCTCGACCCGCCAGTACATGGTGTTGGCGGACAGGAACACCAGCGAGGTGCCGTCGTCCCTGGCCTGCTCGACGGCCCGGCGCATCGGCTCGGACCAGTACTCGTCGTGGCCCGGGAAGATCAGCGCCCGGTGCCGCCCCGGGTCGACCAGGCCCGCGTGCAGGTCGGTGGCGGTGGCGTAGGAGAGGTCGTAGCCGTAGCGCTCGGCCCAGCGGATGAAGTCGTACGCGTGGCCGACGTGCAGCGGCAGCCCGGCGGTGGCGTGCGGGCGGTCGAAGGAGACCGTGACGGCTGCCTCCGGCTCGCCGACCAGGCCGCCCCGGCCGTCCCAGGCGTGGTAGAGGCTGGCGCCGCTGCGGCCGTCCTCGGGGAACAGGTTGTAGGCCTGCCAGGTCACGTCCGGGACCACCAGGAGCAGCTCGGCGGCGTGCTCCCGGTCCTCGAAGTCCCGTACGGTGAACGGGATGTGGCTGCGGTGCAGCATGTCCGCGGTGGTCAGCACGGCGACGTACGCGCCGGGCTTCCAGTGCACCGGGATCTGCAACCGCCAGGAGTGCCACCAGTGGTGGCAGGAGACCGTCCGCTCGACCACCAGCGGGGCGGGCTGGGCCAGCCCGGCGATCAGCGGGCTGGACGTCATGTGGCGGGCGCCGTCGCCGCCGTAATGGCCGATCCGCCAGACGTCCACGGTGAACTCGCGGGGCGGGTTGACGGTGACCCGGAAGTCCACCGAACCGCCGGGGCGGATCACCCCGGCCGAGGCGAAGCCCTTGATCTGCTGGTCCACGTCGTTGGCGCTCTGCGGGGTGCCGACCGGCGGCTTGGGCCGGGCGCCGACCGCCAGCGGCCGCTGGCCGGGCGCGTCCACCGAGACGTACCAGGGGACGGCGACCTCGGCGCCGGCCAGGTACTGGTCCGGGCTGCGCAGCCAGGGCAGCGGGCCCTGGCCGAAGGGGTCGGAGACGCTGTAAGCGTGCGTTCCGGACTCCCAGCGACGGTTGAGTTCCGTGCCCACGCGCCCCTCCCAGGTGCACTTCCGCCCGGTTGGCACGTGCCCCCCGGATGTGCGTGCGGTCTAATACACCACAGAGTGCTGGCGCTCCGTCACCCTGTGGTCGCAATTGGTGCCGGGAATCTCACGCCCTCCCCCGGCCGGGCCTCCGGCCTGCGAAGACGGCCGCCCGCCGGTCGGTTTGGGGGCGCGCGCCGGAGCGCCGAGCGCCGCCTGTCCGGCTCACAACCGGACGGGTTTCTCCAGACGGACGTCGGCGGCGTCCAGCCAGGCCCGCAGCGGGCCGTCCTGGCCCTGCTCGACGGCCTGGGCGACCGGCCCGGCCAGGTCGGTACGGCGGATCCCGCCCAGCAGCAGCACCGGACCGTCCAGCCAGTCCAGGCCGGGCGCGCCGCCCGCGGTGTCCACGGCGGCGCAGCAGACCATCGCGGTGACGTGGTCGACCAGCAGGTCACGGCCGCTGCGGGCGGTTTCGAGCAGCGGGGCCGGGGCGGTCGTGCGGGCCAGCTGGGCGGCCAGCGCGGCGGCCAGCTGCTCCCCCTCGCCCTCGGCGAGCCGGACCAGCAGCCGGGTGAGCGTCGGGGAGCCGGGGCGGGCCTGCGGGGCGAGCCGGTCCAGGGCGGTCTGGAGGGCGGCAGCACGGGCCCGCCAGCCGGCGTCCACCACGTCGGCCGGGTAGTCGGTCCACTCCAGCTCGTGCCAGGCGCCGGCGGCCGGGCTGCCGAAGAACAGCTCGGCGGCGAGCCGGGAGACCGCCCGGTCGACGGTGCCGGGCTCCTCCAGCAGGTCGCAGGCGGGGCGGTCGCCGAGCCGGGTGCCGTAGCCGTCGGCCAGGCGGTCGCGCCGGGACAGCTCGGTGAGGGCGGAGACGACGCCGGCGTTGAGGTGGGCGGGGTGGCGGCCGAGCCGCCAGGCGGGCAGCGCGACCCGGGTGAGCAGCCGGTCCCAGCCCGCGTAGGCCAGGCCGACCTGCTCCTGGGCGGCGATCCGCAGGCCGTAGTCGACCGTCCTGGCCTGCTCGGAGGCCCAGCTCGCGACGGAGCGCTCCAGCTCGGCGGCGTGGCCGCGGCAGGCGCCGAGCAGCCGACGGGTGATCCCGCGGGTGATCCGCTCGGCGAGCGCGGCCGGACCGCGGTGCTCCGGCCGGGGCGGGCCCGCCAGGGTGCCGCCGCCGAGGCCGGGGGCGGCGCTCCGGCCGGAGTCCAGGCTGGCGTCCAGGCTGCGCAGGAAGCGGCGGGCGGCGGCGATCTCCGGGTCGGCGGAGGCCGCGGTGCCGGCCACCACGGGAGCGAGCAGGGCGCGCAGTTCGCCGGCCCGCATCCACCACAGGAAGGGCGAGCCGATCACCAGGACCGGGCCAGTCGGCTCGGGGTGCGGCCGCAGCGGGCGGGCCCGCCGCGCCTGCGGCACGTCCTCCAGCCAGCTGTCGCAGTCCGGGGTGAGGGCTACCGCGGAGGGCGCGGGCACGTCCAGCCGGTCGGCGAGTTCGTCGATCAGCCGGTACAGCTCGGGCGCCTCGACGCGTTTCAACGGGACGGCCGGGGTCCGGGGCGGGACGGCCCGGTGGTAGGCGCGGGCGGTCAGCCCGGCCACCAGGAGGGTCAGCGCGGCCACTGCGCAGACCGCCCAGCGGGCGGCGTCCCACCCGGCGGCGTCGGAGGAGCCGGGTGCGCCGATCCGCCCGGTGAACCGGCCCGCGAGCAGGACCACCGCGACGGCGGCGGGCATGACGGCGGCGGCCAGGGCGAGACCTCGGACCCGCAGGACCGCCTGGGCGTGAGCGCGCGCGGTGTCGACTGCGGCCATACGGTGCGGCACCCCCTTCGGAGCCCTCGGGCGCCCGGCGACGGGCCCTGAGCCGACTCGAAACGATCAGTTCCGACCGGGAAGCGGAGGCGTCCGATCCCCGGTAGTGCATGCTGTGTGGCGCTTCTGCCATGTTCGACGCACCGGCCCGGGTGGGTGTTCCGGATCGCCCCGGTTTCCACTCGTCCCGGTGACACCGCCCGGATTCCGGACGGTCACGACCGGTCCGGTGCGAAGCACCCGGGCACCCGCCCGGCCGGACGCCGTCCAGCATCCCCCCGTGGGAACACCGCTACCCGGCGGCGACCCCGGCGCACGGCCACGTCGCACTGCGATCCAGCGCACCATAAGGCCGGGCGCCCGGCTACGTCAGCCGGATGCGGGTGCTGTCACCCGATGGGCTGGAATCCGACCGCCGAACGGTGCGCCGGCCCCCGGAGTCACTCCCGCCCCGGAAACGCCGCAGGGCGCTGCGTCCATGGGGGGAAATCCCACGGTGCGCGGCGCCCTGCGGGCGGAGGCGGGGCAGGGCCTACTCGGTGGCTGCCTTCAGGGCGATGTCGGTGCGGTGCTGGCCGCCCTTGAGGGTGATCCGGTCCACGGCGGCGTACGCGCGGTCGCGCGCCTCCACCAGGTCGGCGCCGGTCGCGGTGACCGACAGGACGCGGCCGCCGGCGCTCAGCACCCGGCCGTCCTCGTCGGCCCTGGTACCGGCGTGCAGGACGAACGCGGTGCCGTCGGCCTCGGCCTCGGCCAGGCCCTCGATCGGGTCACCGGTGCGCGGCGCGGCCGGGTAGCCCTCGGAGGCGACGACCACGGTGACGGCCGCGCCCTCGTCCCAGCGCAGCGGCTCCAGCTGGTCCAGGGTGCCGGTGGCGGCGGCCAGCAGCACGGCGGCCAGCGGGGTGCGCAGCCGGGCCAGCACGACCTGGGTCTCCGGGTCGCCGAAGCGGGCGTTGAACTCGATCACCCGGGTGCCGCGCGAGGTGAGCGCGAGGCCCGCGTACAGCAGGCCGGAGAACTCGGTGCCCCGGCGGCGCAGCTCGTCGACGGTCGGCTGCAGGACGCTCTGCTGGACCTCCTCGACCAGCCCGGCGGGCGCCCACGGCAGCGGCGAGTAGGCACCCATGCCGCCGGTGTTGGGGCCCTCGTCTCCGTCCAGCGCGCGCTTGAAGTCCTGCGCGGGCTGGAGCGGGACGACGGTGGTGCCGTCGGTGATCGCGAACAGCGACACCTCGGGGCCGTCCAGGTACTCCTCGATGACCACGCGCTCGCAGGAGGCGGCGTGCTCCAGCGCGGCCGCGCGGTCGGAGGTGACCACCACGCCCTTGCCGGCGGCCAGGCCGTCGTCCTTGACCACGTACGGCGCCCCGAAGGCGTCCAGCGCCTCGGCGGCCTCGGCAGGGGTGGTGCAGACGTAGGAGCGGGCGGTGGGCACGCCGGCCCCGGCCATCACGTCCTTCGCGAAGGCCTTGGAGCCTTCCAGTTGGGCGGCTTCGGCGGACGGGCCGAACACCGGGATGCCGACCGCGCGCACGGCGTCGGAGACGCCCGCGACCAGCGGGGCCTCCGGGCCGACGACGACCAGGGCGGCGCCGAGCCGCACGGCCAGGTCGGCGACCTGCGCGCCGTTCAACTGGTCGACCGGGTGGACCGTCGCCACCTGCGCGATCCCGGCGTTGCCCGGGGCACAGTGCAGCTCGGAGACAGCGGGATCTTGGGACAGAGAGCGGCACAGGGCGTGTTCGCGGGCGCCGCCGCCGATGACGAGGACCTTCACGCTTGGCAAGGGTAGTCGGTGGCCAGTTCCGGCCGCTCTCCGGTCCCGTCCGATCCTCCAGTCGGGGAGGTCCGTACGCCGAGGATGTCGGAGAAACCTCCAACTCGGACCGGCTCGGTGCGCACCGGGTGCCCGAGTCAGGACGGCGGGTCACCGGACCCTCCCTCGGACGGGTGAAATCTCGCCGCCCCCCGCATCCCTTCCACCTCGGGCTCCGGTGGCCGAATCCGGTAACGATCACCGGGGAAGCGACCCCATGGTCAGCCATTTGGCGGTAAGAAGTGCTGTTGGACA
Organism: Kitasatospora sp. NPDC058478; assembly: GCF_042720345.1. Classification (NCBI taxonomy): domain Bacteria; kingdom Bacillati; phylum Actinomycetota; class Actinomycetes; order Kitasatosporales; family Streptomycetaceae; genus Kitasatospora; species Kitasatospora sp. NPDC058478. The sequence continues at coordinate 65,303 of NZ_JBHXML010000035.1, forward strand.
AACAACGGCAGACGCCGCGTCAGCCGATGGACCGCCAGACCGCCAGACCCAGCAGTCCGCCCGCCACAGGGAGCCCCACAGGTGAGCCAGCCGGAAATGCAGCCCGAGGAGAGTGCCTGGGGCAAGGAGATCGGCGAGGAGGACCCGCCCGCCGCGACCATCGCCCGCCAGGCGTCCACCCGCCGACGGACCGATCTGAGCACTCGACAGTTCCCCCTCGGGGACTGGGGCGAGCCGGCCGAGCGCCTGGAGGAGCTGTACCGCTGGTCCGAGGAGCGGGCGGTCGAGGCGATCGAGTGGTACCGCAAGGACCGGATCTGGAAGCGCCGCTGGGCGCGCCTGCTGCGGTTCGGCACGGCCGGCTTCGCGGTGGGCGGGGTGACCGCGCCGCTGGTCGACCTGACCGGCGCGGTCTCGCACGGCACCAGCTGGGGCTACGTCGGCCTGGCCCTCGCCGCCGCCTGCTACGGCACCGACCGGGTGTTCGGCCTCACCTCCGGCTGGATGCGTGACGTCAGCACCGCGCAGGCGCTGCAACGCCGGCTGGAGGCCTTCCAGTTCGACTGGGCGTCGGAGTGCGTGCGCGAGGTGCTCGGCCCGACCGAGGGCACCGCGGGCGAAGCCGCCGAGCGCTGCCTCGGCGTGCTGCGCCGGTTCTGCGAGGACGTCTCGGACATGGTCCGCACCGAGACCTCGGAGTGGATGCTGGAGTTCCGCGCGTCCATGACCCAGCTGCCCACCCAGGCCCCGGGCACCTGGGGCGGGCGCAGCGAGAGCGGGGTGGGCGCCCAGGTGCGGGTGCTGCCGCCGCCGGGCACCCGGCCCACCATGCCGCGCCAGCGGCCGCCGGAGGGGCCGCTGCGGTAGCGGGCGGGCTGATGCGGCGGGCGGCGCCTCGGGCGGAAGGCGGCCGGGTGCCTCAGGCGAAGACCACCATCGAGCCCTGGGCGAGGCTGCGGGTCGCCGCCGCGTACAGGCCCGCCCAGGCGTGCCGCTCGCGGGCGAAGGGGTGCAGGTCGTCCAGCGGCGGCCCGAACGGCTGCTCCAGGCCGGTCGGGCCGAGCGGCCGGGTCGGGCCCGGCGGGTTGAGCGGGTCGAGGCCCAGCGCCGGTGCGACGGCCTGCAGTTCGCGCAGCAGCCCGTGGCTGGAGCCGAGCGGACCGCCGGAGGCGAGCAGTGCGTCGTCCACCAGCGGCGCCGGGAACTCTATCGGCACGTAGGCGCCCGCGTGGTCGAAGTGCCAGACCAGGTGCGACTGTTCGGCGCTGCTCTCGAACATCTCCAGCAGCTGCTCGTAGTCGCCGCCAAGCGAGTCCACCGGCGTGATGTCCAGCCCGGTGAGGCCCAGCAGGTAGGCGCGGCGCAGGAAGTGCAGCGAGTCGTAGTCGAAGGCGGCTATCGGCTCGACCGCCCCGCTCAGCCCCGGCACGTACTGGTAGACCGGCACCTCGGGCAGCCCGCGGGAGGCCAACACCGAGTTGTAGAGGGCGAGATCGTCCCTGAAGGGATTGTCGGGGCTGTGGCTCAGCACGTCCACGAGCGGGACGAGCCAGAGGTCGCAGGCCATGGCCGGCAGTTCCTCTCCGGGCGGCGGGGTCGCCCGCAGGACGGGACGACGACGGGGGCGGGGTCGGTACCCGGACGGCCGTTGTGCGGGACGCCCGGTTCGACGACCGCCCACCCTACCGGCCCGGGGCGGGGCGCGGGTCGGGCCGTCCCTGCGGTGCGTCCGGGGGCGGTTCGGGCAGCCGTCGGCCGAACCGGCCGTACGGCACCGAGCGCGGCTGCGGCACCAGGCCGAGGCCCAGCCCGAGTTCGCGGCCGAGCTCCCGGCCGAGCTCCCGGCCGACCTCCTCGCCCGGCCGGCGTCGGCCCCTCCCGACCTGGTCGAACGCCTGGCCGGGAACCGGTTCGGCCGCCACCGACGGGACTTCGGCGGACGGGGCCGGCGGCACGGGCTCGCCGCCCAGGAACCCGCCGCCGGGCCCGCCGCCATCGGGCTCGCCGTCCAGGGGTTCGCTATTCAGGAGTTCGCTATTCAGGAGTTCGCTGTCCAGAGGCTCGCCGTCCAGCGGCTCGTCGTCCAGGGGTTCGGTGAGCAGCCCCAGCACCGTCACCGACTCCAGCGGCCGCCCGGCCAGCCCGGCCAGCAGCCGGGCGGTGTACAGGTTGTACTCGCAGATGATCCGGTGCGCGCCGACCAGGTCCCGCGCGCCGATGGCGTCGACCAGGTCGAGGTGGCGGTCCCAGCAGATCTCGGCCAGGACGGGCAGCTCCCGCAGGTAGGGCGCGGCGAACATCCACGACTGCACCCGCAGCCAGTCCAGGTAGTCGCCGATCCGGCGGTTGCCGATCAGCGCGGCGACCTCCTGCCAGAACCGGCGGTCGCAGCCCACCATCACGTCCAGGTTCCCGGCCCGGGCGGCCCGGACCGCCGCGTCGGCGCGGCGGCGCAGCGAGGGCAGCCTGGCGAGGTCCGGCAGCGCCCGGCGGGCGGAGAACTGGCGGTAGTAGCTGTCGGTGACCAGCACCCGGGACTCGAAGATCTCCAGGAAGTCGTCCCAGCCCAGCTCGGGCACGGTGAACCCGCGGTGGTGCTCGGCCCGCAGCAGGCCCTGCGCACCGAGGTCGACCAGCGCCTCGCGGGCCGGGGTCGCCGAGACTCCGTACAGCTCGGCGATCTCCTTGACGGTGAAGTTGCGGCCGGCCGCCAGCCGGCCGGCCATCATCTCCTCGCGCAGCGCACCGGCGATCTGCTCGCGCAGGCTGTTGCGCTGGATGACGGGACGGGTGTCGCCTGCGCCGTTGCCGGGCATGCGCGCAACCTCCTGGGGCGGGCTGATCAGGCCGCCCCTCGGCGGACCGGCCAACGAGCGGCGGGGAACACGACGAGTGCTCATCTTCTCAAACCCGCCCCGAGAAGGTACAAACCAACCCCCCGGAGGCCTCCGACACCCCCGGACTCCCCCCGCCCGGGCCGTGCCCGGGCCGTGCCCGGGCGGGGCCGGGCCCGGGTCAGCGCTGGACCGGCGCCGGGATCCCCAGCAGGCGGTCCCGCAGCACCGGGAACTCCTCGCGAGCCTTGCCCACCTCGGCCGGATCGAACTCGACGGTCAGCACCTGCTCCTCCGTACCGGCCTCGGCCAGCACCCGGCCCCACGGGTCCACCACGATGCTGTGCCCGGCCTGCTCGACCCCGGCGTGCGTCCCGGCGGTGTTGCAGGCCAGCACGAACGCCTGCTCCTCCACCGCGCGCGCCCGCGCCAGCAGCGTCCAGTGCTCGCGCCGCCGGGCCGGCCAGGCCGCCGGAACCACCAGCAGCTGCGCGCCGGCGTCCAACAGCGCCCGGAACAGCTCCGGGAAGCGCAGGTCGTAGCAGGTGGCCAGGCCCAGGGTGGCGAAGTCGGTGGCCGCGGTGACGATCTCCTGCCCGGCGCCCATCACCACCGCCTCGCCGCTGTCGAAACCGAAGCGGTGGATCTTGCGGTAGGTGTGCACCAGCTCGCCGTCCGGGGCGAACAGCAGCGAGGTGTTGTAGATCGGCCCGTCCGGATCGCGCTCGACGATCGAACCGGCGTGCAGCCAGACCCCGGCCGCCCGCGCGGCCGCCGCCATCGCGTCCGACGTGGGCCCGTCCAGCGTCTCGGCGCCGTCCGACCACAGGTCGTAGGCGAAGCCGCCGAGCGGCCACAGCTCCGGCAGGACCACCAGGTCCGCACCCTGCTGCGCCCGGACCAGCGCGACGGCCCGGGCCCGCCGTTCGGCGGGCGGCTCGGCGTCGGAGACCCCGAGTTGGATCAATGAAGCGCGCACAGTACCACCGTCCACGGCAAGAGACCTACGATCGTCACCCGAAAGCGCTGCCCAGCTGTCTCCCGGCAGCGTAACGTGCGGTTAGCTTGTGCGCCCGGAAGCCGGACCATCCCGGCCGACCGGGGAGGCCGGGCGCAGAGGGCAAGGAAGCTGACGGAGGGCCGGAGATTCCCGTGACGGACAACCAGACCGTGCAGGCTTACACGGAAGCGTGGGCCCAGAGCATCGAGTCCATATCGGAGCTGGTCGCCCCCCTCCCCGAGGGCTCCTGGAACCGGGCCACCGAATGCCCCGGCTGGTCGGTCCGGGACGTCGTCTCGCACATCATCGCGGTCGAGTCCGAACTCCTCGGCGACCCCCGCCCGATCCACTCCCTGCCACGTGACCTTCGCCACGTCACCACCGACTTCGCCCGCTACATCGAACTGCCGGTCGACAAGCGCCGCTGCCACACCGCGCTGGAGATGACCAGCGAGCTGGAGTACACGATCATCCGCCGCTCCCGGGCACTGCGGAACGCCAAGCAGATGCCCCTGGAGCCGGTGCGCTGGCCGGGCGGCCCGAACAGCCGCGACGTGCCGTACCACGAGCTGCTGCGCCTGCGGGCCTTCGACGTCTGGGTGCACGAGCAGGACCTGCGCCGCGCCCTGGGCACCCCCGGCAACCTCGACTCCCCGGCCGCCCTGATCGCCCGGGACGTCCTGCTGGGACTGCTGCCCAAGGCCGTCGCCCACCAGGCCGGCGCCCCGGCCGGAACGGCCATGGTCCTGGACGTCACCGGCCGCGTGGAGTTCCTGCGCACCATCCGGGTCGACTCGACCGGCCGCGGCACCGTCGACGAGTCGATCAGCCTGGCCCCCGACGTCCAGCTCACCATGGACTGGGAGACCTACCTCCGGCTCGCCTGCGGCCGCGGCCGCCCCGGCCCGGTCACCATCGACGGCGACAAGGAACTCGCCGACCGCGTCCTGTCCGCCTTCGCGGTCACCATCTGACCCCAACCGCCCCACAGCGCACGCCACCCGGCGTACACGCACGAGTGCGCGCCGGGTCGGCACCACTCGTGCATCCATCCGTCAATCCAGCACCAACACCTCACCCGTTCGACCTCGTTGTTCCGGGCACTCCCACCACCACCCGGAAGAAGGAGGGGCGTCCCCATGGACGACGAACAGCAGCAGATGACTCTGGTTCGATCGAGCTTCCCGGTCACGGGACAACCGATCAGAGTCGTGATGATCGACGGACAACCGTGGTTCGTCACGGCGGACGTGTGCCGAATCCTGGGCCGAGGAAACCCGGCCTTCGCCGTCAAAGGGCTGGAAACCCACCAGCACCGCACCGTCGACTTGCGTTCGGTAACCATCAGCCGAGCTGATGGTTTGGCCATTTCCCCAGCTCAGAAAGCCTATCAACGAGGAAATCCATTGCTCGGCGTGGTGAGTGAGGCAGGGCTGTACACCCTTCTCATGAGGTCGGACAAGAAGTCCGCCCGGCCGTTCCGCGCGTGGGTCACTGAGGAACTTCTCCCCTCCGTCCGCCGCGGGGACACCGACATCCCCACCCAGCAGCGGCGGATGGCGGGGACCCTGACCGAGGCGATCGGACAACAGGTACGGATCGTCGCCGAGATCGACCACGAGAACTGGCCCGGCCTGACCGTCCGCTCGGACGGGACGGTCCACTGCCAGCACGGCGAGATGGTCCTCCACCTGCCAAGCCGGGAAGACGACAGCGGGCCGCCGTTCGGCGCCTACTTCGCCTGCCCGAGCGAGGAACGAGTCGGAATCCGGGCCAGCCGGATCGTCCCCGGCTGCCCCAAACTGAAGCTGGTGGACCTGATCCGCATGCGGCGCGAAGCCGCCGAGCAGCCGGCGCGACCGGGGGCGCATCCGGCTCGTACACCGATGATGCCGCCGGAGGGCACGGTGCTCTGTGTGATCGACCGGGTCCAGCTCTACGGACGGCCGCCGGAGGTCACCGAGGTGCTCCGGGGTATCGGGCTGTAATCGCGGGAGACCCTTGTTCTGAACAAGGGTTTCCCGCATCTTCGCAGTTCAGAGACCCTACGCCCCCGCCGCGACCTTGCGGCGCAGGCGCAGGATCATCGCCGTGCCGACCGCCAGCGGGACGTACTGCCAGCAGAACGCCCAGCGGAAGGCGTCGGCCGAGTAGGAGTCGGTGCCGGCCGGGGAGAGGCCGTCGAGGAGGACGCCGATGCCGAAGAGGGTGATCATCGTGCCGATGAAGCCGCCCATGTTGACGATCCCGGAGGCGGTGCCGAGGCGCTCCACCGGGTTGCGGGCGCGGGCGTAGTCGAGGCCGACCAGTGAGGCGGGGCCGTTGCTGCCCATCACCACGATGATGGCGGACAGCAGCCAGATCGGCGGGTGTCCGCCGGGCCAGGCCAGGACGAGCGCCCAGCCGAGGGCGGTGGCCGTGATGACGGTGAGGACGATCGGCATCCGGGCCCGCGCCGAGACGGAGAGCACCCGGCCGAACAGGAAGCCGAAGGCCATGTTGCTGAGCACCAGCAGGGTCAGCATTCCGCCGGCCGCGGCCCGGGAGAGGCCCTGCGCCTCCACCAGGTAGGGCAGGCCCCAGAGCAGGCCGAAGGCGTTGCCGGGGAACTGGGTGGTGAAGTGCACCCAGAGCCCGAGCCGGGTGCCCGGTTCGCGCCAGCACGCGCGGACCTGTCGGCCGACGTTCGGCCGCGGCGCGGGCGGGTGTTCGACCGGCCGTACGGCGGCGGCCGGGGCCTCCTTGAGGAAGAGCGCGACCAGCGCGAAGACCGCGACGCCGAGCAGGGCGATCGCGGTGAAGGTGGGTGTCCAGCCCTCGCGGTGCAGGGCCTGTGCGAGCACCACGGTGGTGATCAGGTTGCCGCCCATTCCGGCGAGGCCGGTGAGCTGGGCCACGAACGGGTTCCGGGCGGCGGGGAACCACCGGGCGGCGAGCCGCAGCACGCTGATGAAGGTCATCGCGTCGCCGCAGCCGAGCACCGCCCGGGAGGCCAGCGCGGGGGCGAAGGAGGAGCTGAACGCGAAGGCCAGTTGGCCGAAGCTCAGCAGGACGACGCCGATCAGCAGCACCCGGCGCGGCCCGATCCGGTCGACGAGCAGGCCGACCGGTATCTGCATGGCCGCGTAGACCAGCACCTGGAGGATCGAGAAGGTGGAGAGCGCGGAGGCGCCGATGCCGAAGCGGTCGGCGGCGTCCAGTCCGGCCACGCCGAGGCTGGTGCGGTGGATCACCGCGAGGATGTAGACGCTGACGCCGATGGACCAGGCGAGCCAGGCCGCGCGCCCGCCGGGCGGGGACGGCGCGGGGGCTGCCGACGGCGCGGGGGCGGCCGACGGCGCGGGGGCGGCCGACGGCGGCGAGTCGGCGGTTCGGGGAGCGGGGACGGACAGGGGTTCGGCTGAACGGGCGGGCTCCACGGTCATAGTGCGACCAGACTAGTCATCCCATGATGGGACGCCCAGTGCGGGGTGCGGTCGATCGTCCACGGACCACGGATTCCGCGGACCGGGCGTCAGCCGCGCGTCAGCCGGTCACCGTCCAGGCCACCGACCGGGTCATGTAGCGGTCCCGGAAGGCCTCGTCCCGCACCCAGTCGGTGGTGTCCCGGACGGTCGCCGTGACGGTGGCCGTCCGGCCCGGGGCCAGGTTCAGCTGGTCGGTGTCGAGCCAGGTGCCGTCGGCGGCCTGCGGCGTCACCGCGACGCCGTCCACCTTCCATTCGACCTTCAGCTGTCGCGGGCCGGTCAGCGGCACCGGCCGGACGTTCAGCCGGGGGTGCCCGCTCACCTCGCCGGGCGGCGGCGACGGGGCGTCGGTGGGCCGGATCCTGCGGTACAGCTCCTCCATGATCGCTTCGCGCGACGGCAGGTTGTAGGCGCTGCCCAGGGTGCGCATCACCGAGTCGGGGGTGGGCCGGTAGAGGCCGTTGGCGCTGCGGTAGGCGCCGACCGTCCCGGCGCCGTCCGGGGACTGCGCGCCCAGCCAGCGCCACCACTTGGTCTGCTTCTTGCGCATGTCGTCGGCGTCGAGGGTGGCGAGGTTCGGGTACTCGGCGTCGTCCGGGGCGCTGTCGTACTCGTCGCCGAGGTCCCCCACGGTGTGCCCGATCTCGTGCTGGATGATCCGCCCGGCGTCCGGGCTGCCGCCGGCCAGGGTGGTCACCCCGGTGCCGCCGGCGCCGCCGTACTCGGTGGAGTTGGCCAGGGCTATCAGGTACTGCGGCCCGGAGCTGTCGCCCGCGTACCGGGCGGTGGCGGATTCGTCGGCGCAGAGCAGCCGGGCGGTTCCGTCGCACCAGAAGTGCATGCCGAGCGGGGTGGCGGGGTTGCGGCCGCGGCTCTCGGTCTCGGCTATCCCGGAGACCGGGGAGACCACTTCGACCCGCCGTATGTTGAAGAACCCCTGGTAGGTGCGGAACGGCTCGATGGCCATCAGCGCGTGCCAGGCCCGGTCGACCTGCTGTCGGAACAGGTCCTGTTCGGTGGCCGTGTAGCCGTCGCCGAGCAGGACCAGGGTGATCCGGTTGGCCGGGTCCCCGGTGCGGCGTATGTCGACGGTGGGGGCGGCCGTGACGGTCCGGCGGTCGGAGCGCTGTGCGCTGTGCGGCGGGACCGCCCGGTCGGCGGGGGCGCCCGGCCCGATCACGCCGAACGGCGAGGGGCCGACCAGTTCCAGGGCGGCGGGGAGTACGGCGGTGGACACCAGCACGAGCGCGGCCAGACTCCGAACGAGACGGCCAGGGTTGCCAGGTGGCATACGGGTGCGTCCTCGGGGTTCCGGTCACCCGGCGTAGCCCGGGTGGTGGAGCGAAGACGTACCCGGACGGGTGTGTCACCCCTACCGCGCGCCGAAAATGTCACCGACCTGGCCGAATGACCCTCACCTCACCAGTCATCCCAATGACTGGAATATGGCCGATGACAGGCCTCTCGTCAGCGCCTGCGGAGGTTCAGCACCAGGTGGGTGCCGAGCCCGAACAGCAGGCCCCAGAAGGCCGAGCCGATCCCGAACAGGCTCATCCCCGAGGCGCTGGCCAGGAAGGTCACCACCGCCGCGTCCCGCCCCCGCTCGTCCGCCACCGCCGCCGCCAGGCTGCCCTGCAGCGAGGCCAGCAGGGCGACCCCGGCGATCACCGCGATCAGTTCCTTCGGCAGGCCGGTGAACAGGCTCACCAGCACCCCGCCGAAGCTGCCCACCAGCACGTACAGCACGCCCGAGGACATCCCCGCGACGTAGCGGCGGCGCGGGTCGGGGTGGCTCTCCGGGCCGGAGCAGATCGCCGCCGTGATCGCCGCCAGGTTCACCCCCGGCGAGCCGAACGGCGCCAGCAGCAGCGACACCACACCGGTCGACCCGATCAGCAGCCGGTCGTCCGGCCGGTAGCCGAAGGCCCGCATCACCCCGAGGCCCGGTGCGTTCTGCGAGGCCAGCACCACGATCGTGAGCGGCAGCGCCAGCCCCACCGTGGCCGCCCAGGAGAACCCCGGCACGGTGAACACCGGCCGGGTCGGCCCGCCCGCGCCCAGGTGCAGCGGGAGTCCGACGGTCAGCGCCGCCAGCACCCCGCCCACCAGCAGCGCCACCGGGACGGCGTACCGCGGGGCCAGCCGCTTGGCCAGCAGGAAGGCCGCGAGGCTGCCCACCACCAGCACCGGCGCGCCGTGCACGGCGCCGAAGATCCCGGCGCCGAAGGAGAACAGGATGCCCGCCAGCATCGCGTTGACGATCCCGGCCGGCACCGCCGCGATCAGCCGGCCGAACCAGCCGGTCACCCCGAAGAGCGTCACCACCACCGCGCTCACCAGGAACGCCCCCACCGCCTCCCGGTACGGGTACGCGCCCAGGCTGGTCACCAGCAGCGCGGCGCCCGGGGTGGACCAGGCGGTGATCACCGGGGTCCTGGTCCACCAGCTCAGCGCGAAGCCGCTCAGCCCGCTGCCGATGGCCACCGCCCAGATCCAGGACGCCGTGTGCGCCGCGTCCAGCCGTCCGGCGGCCGCCGCCGCGAGCACCACCACCAGCGGCCCCGAGAACGACACCGCGATGCAGACCAGCCCCGCCAGCAGCGCCGGCCCCGACACGTCCCGTCGCAGCGACCGGCGCTCCTCGCCCCCGTCCGGCACCGTCTCCGGTCGGACCGTCAGCTCTTCAGTCATTCCGGAAGTATCCCGAACGCCGCGCCGGGGCCCCGGAAAAGTCTTTGAAACCACCCGCAACCCCCGGCGAGGATGCACGTCTGTACGGATGAAGGCACGGAGAGCGCGTCCGTCATCGGCTGGTCCTGATCGCCGTCCGCCGGCCTCGCTCCCAGCGCCGGCCGACGGGCGGGCAGAAGCGGAGGGGCCTTCCCCCACACGGCGGTGTGGGGGAAGGCCCCTTCGCGGCTTCCCGTTCGTGACGTCCCGGGCCGTCAGCCCCAGGTGATCAGGCGCTTCGGGCGCTCCAGCAGCGCGGCCACGTCGGCCAGCACCTTGGAGCCCAGCTCCCCGTCCACCAGGCGGTGGTCGAAGGAGAGCGCCAGCGTGGTCACCTGACGCGGGACGACCTTGCCCTTGTGCACCCACGGCATGTCCCGGATCGTGCCGACGGCGAGGATCGCGGCCTCGCCGGGGTTGAGGATCGGGGTGCCGGTGTCGACGCCGAAGACGCCGACGTTGGTGATGGTGATGGTCCCGCCCTGCATGTCGCCCGGCGAGGTCTTGCCCTGGCGGGCGGTGTCGATCAGCTCGCCCAGCGAGACGGCGAGGCCCGTGAGGGTCTTGCCGCCGGCGTCCTTGATGTTGGGGACGATCAGGCCGCGCGGGGTGGCCGCGGCGATGCCGAGGTTCACCTGGCCCTTGATGACGATCTCCTGGGCCGCCTCGTCCCACTGCGCGTTGATCTCGGGGTGCCGCTTGACCGCGGTGAGCAGCGCCTTGGCGACCAGCAGCAGCGGGCTGATCCGGACGTCCCGGCCCAACTCGCCGCTCTCCTTGAGCCGGCGGACGAACTTCATCGTGCGGGTCACGTCGACCTGGACGAACTCGGTGACGTGCGGGGCGGTGAAGGCCGAGGCCACCATCGCCTGCGCGGTCGCCTTGCGGACGCCCTTGATCGGCACCCGGACGTCGCCCGTCACGGTGACCGGCACCGGCACCGCAGCACCGACCGGCCCGGCCTCGACGGGCGCCGCCGCCGGGGCGGCCTGCGCGGTGGCCTGCGCGGTGGCCAGGGCCGACGCGTGGGCGTGCACGTCCTCGCGGGTGATCACACCGTCCCGGCCGGTCGGGACGACCGCGCGCAGGTCGATGCCGAGGTCCTTGGCCAGCTTGCGCACCGGCGGCTTGGCCAACGGCCGCCCCCCGGCGGGCTGTTCGGCCAGGACGGGCGAGGCGGTCGCGACCGGTGCGGCCGGTGCGGCCGGTGCCGGAGCGGCCGGCACGACGGAAGCGGCCGGCACGACGGGCGCGGCCGGAGCCGGCGTCGCGGTGACGGTCGTCGTGGTCGTGCGCCGGGCCCGGCGCTGGGCGGTGCCGGTGCGCGGGCCGTAGCCCACCAGCACCTCGCGCCGCTCGGGCTCGGCCGGTTCGGCCGGCGCGGCGGCGGCGACGGACGCAACAGCAGCAGCAGGAGCGGCAGGAGCCGCGGCCCCGGCCTCCCCGGCGACCGCGACCGAGATGATCACGGTGCCGACGTCGACCGTCGCGCCCGCGGGGAAGAAGAGCTGCTCGACGACCCCGTTGAACGGGATCGGCAGCTCCACCGCCGCCTTGGCGGTCTCCACCTCGCACACGACCTGCCCGTCGGTGACGGTGTCACCGGGCTTGACGTACCAGCTGAGGATTTCGGCCTCGGTCAGGCCCTCGCCCACATCGGGCATCTTGAACTCGCGGAGCGAGCGAACTTCGGTGGTCATCTTCGCTCCCCCGGATCAGTACGCGAGTGCGCGGTCGACGGCGTCGAGCACGCGGTCCAGGTCGGGGAGGAAGGCCTCCTCGACGCGGGACGGCGGATACGGCGCGTGGTAGCCGCCGACCCGCAGGACGGGCGCCTCCAGGTGGTAGAAGCACCGTTCGGTGAGCCGGGCGGCCAGTTCGGCGCCCATGCCCAGGAAGACCGGCGCCTCGTGCACCACGACGGCCCGACCGGTGCGCTTGACCGACTCCTCCAGGGTGGTGAAGTCCACCGGGGAGAGCGAGCGCAGGTCGACGACCTCCAGGCGGCGGCCGTCCTCCTCGGCGGCCGCGGCGGCCTCCAGGCAGACCTTGACCATCGGGCCGTAGGCGAGCAGCGTGGCGTCGGTGCCGGAGCGCACGATCCGGGCGTCGTGCAGTCCGAGGTCGGCGGCGTCGCCGACCTCGCCCTTGTCCCAGTACCGGCGCTTGGGCTCCAGGAAGACCACCGGGTCGTCCGAGGCGATGGCCTGCCGCAGCATCCAGTGCGCGTCGTGCGCGTTGGACGGGCTGACCACGCGCAGGCCCGCGGTGTGCGCGAAGTACGCCTCGTGCGACTCGCTGTGGTGCTCGACCGCGCCGATGCCGCCCGCGAAGGGGATGCGGATGGTGACCGGGAGCTTGATGTTCCCGAGCGCGCGGGCGTGCATCTTGGCCAGCTGGGAGACGATCTGGTCGAAGGCCGGGTAGACGAAGCCGTCGAACTGGATCTCCACCACCGGGCGGTAGCCGCGCAGCGCCAGGCCGATCGCGGTGCCGACGATGCCGGACTCGGCGAGCGGGGTGTCGATCACCCGTCCCTCGCCGAAGTCCTTCTGCAGGCCGTCGGTGATCCGGAAGACGCCGCCGAGCTTGCCGATGTCCTCGCCCATCAGGACGGTCTTCGGGTCGCTCTCCAGCGACTTGCGCAGCGCGCCGTTGAGCGCCTTGGCAATGCTGAGCTGACCGGCCATCAGTGGTTCTCCCCCGCCTCGAAGGAGGCCGCGTACTGGACGTACTCGGCCCGTTCCTCATCGACCAGCGCGTGCGGCTCGCTGTACACGTGGTCGAAGATCAGGGTCGGGTCCGGGTCGGGCATGCCGCGCACGCCCTCGCGCACCCGCAGCCCCAGCCGCTCGCTCTCGGCGTCGATCGCGGTGAAGAACTCCTCGTCGGCCAGGCCCTCCCTCTCCAGGAGGGCGCGGAGCCGGGCGATCGGGTCCTTGGCCTTCCAGGCCTCGGTCTCCTCGGTGGGCCGGTAGCGGGTGGGGTCGTCGGAGGTGGTGTGCGCGCCCATCCGGTAGGTGAACGCCTCGATCAGCACCGGGCCGTTGCCGCTGCGGGCGTGGTCGAGCGCCCAGCGGGTGACGGCCAGGCAGGCCAGCACGTCGTTGCCGTCGACCCGGACGCCGGGGAAGCCGAAGCCGGAGGCGCGGCGGTACAGCGGGATCTTGGTCTGGGTGGTGGTGGGCTCGGAGATCGCCCACTGGTTGTTCTGGCAGAAGAACACGACGGGCGCGTTGTAGACCGAGGCGAAGGTGAAGGCCTCGTTGACGTCGCCCTGGCTGGAGGCGCCGTCGCCGAAGTAGGCGATGACCGCGTCGTCGGCGCCGTCCTTGCTGATGCCCATCGCGTAGCCGGTGGCGTGCAGGGCCTGCGCGCCGATCACGATGGTGTACAGGTGGAAGTTCTTCTCGTTCGGGTCCCAGCCGCCGTGGTTCACGCCGCGGAACATGCCGAGCAGGTTGAGCGGGTCGACGTCGCGGCACCAGGCGACACCGTGCTCGCGGTAGGTGGGGAAGGCGTAGTCGCCGGTGCGCATGGCGCGGCCGGAGCCGACCTGGGCGGCCTCCTGGCCGAGCAGCGAGGCCCACAGGCCCAGCTCGCCCTGGCGCTGGAGTGCGGTGGCCTCGCCGTCGAACCGGCGGACCAGCACCAGGTCGCGGTAGAGGGCGCGCAGCTCCTCCGGGGTGGTGGTGAGCGGGTAGTCCGGGTGCTCGACCCGCTCGCCTTCCGGGGTGAGCAGCTGTACGAGCTCCGGCTGGGCGTCCTTCCCCGTGGCGCGGAGGGTGTCAGGGACGCCGGGGGCCGCCTTCTTGCGGGCCCTCGCCGTGCTTTTGACGGTCACGTTCACTCCTCGGTCTGTCCGGCCGCCCGGGGTCGCCGGTGACCGGTCCGGTCACCGCCTCGCGGGGCGCGCGTGGGTGTGCGCTCCTACTGCGGGGCAGGTGGTGATCCTGTTCCGACGGCGTCCCTCACGAGAACGTTACCCAGCGTCCGCCCTTGGCGCGCTTGCGCTAGGACGTCCTACTTGTTCAGGGCCTACAACCCCGAGGGTGCCGCGGGCAGCGCGCCGTCGGAAGGGTGGGGGTGACGGACCGCGTGACGCAGCTCTCAATTCGGGCGCCTTCAGGACACCAGCGCACGTTATCCGGGCGCGGGCCCGTACGTAAGGGGGTTCTCGGTATCGGTTTCGGACCGCCCCGGTCGGACCACCTGGCTGCGGCACCAGGGACGATAGGTCTTCCGTACGGTGATATGGGAGGCTTTGGACGTGACTGATAACGGACAAATCAGGGTGTTCCTGCTCGACGATCACGAGGTTGTCCGGCGGGGCGTGCACGATCTGCTCTCGGTCGAGGACGACATCGAGGTGGTCGGCGAGGCCGGCACCGCCGCCGAGGCGCTCACCCGGATCCCGGCGGTCCACCCCGATGTCGCGGTGCTCGACGTCCGGCTGCCGGACGGCAACGGGGTCGAGGTCTGCCGGGAGATCCGGTCCCGGATGCCGGAGATCAAGTGCCTGATGCTGACCTCGTTCTCGGACGACGAGGCGCTGTTCGACTCGATCATGGCGGGCGCGTCCGGCTACGTCCTGAAGGCGATCCGCGGCACCGACCTGATCACCGCCGTCCGGGACGTCGCGGCCGGCAAGTCGCTGCTCGACCAGGTCGCCACCAGCCGGGTGCTGGCCCGGCTGCGCGACGGCGGCGAGAAGGAGGACGAGCGGCTGGCGCAACTCACCAAGCAGGAGCGCCGGATCCTCGATCTGATCGGCGAGGGGATGACCAACCGTCAGATCGGCAACGAGTTGCACCTGGCCGAGAAGACGGTGAAGAACTACGTCTCCAGTCTGCTCGCCAAGATGGGCATGGAGCGACGCACCCAGGCAGCGGCCTTCGTGGCACGGCACCAGGCGGACCAGCAGCACTGATCAGAACAGCGATCACAGAACTGACGACTTGTCAAGGGCCCCCGCACGGGGGCCCTAACCTCTGGCTGTGACTTTCAGCCAGACCCTCTCCTGTTCCCCGGCCCGCCCCGACCTCTCCGCGCCGCCGATAGGGACCCTCAGTCCGCCCGTCCCGCGCGCCGCACTCGCCGAGGTCCTGGGCCGCTACCGGGTGGGGGGGCTGCTGACCGCCGAACCGGTCGCCGAAGGCCTGCTGAACCGCGGTTACCGGGTCACCACCGAGACCGGCGCGTACTTCCTGAAGTGCTACGTCGACGCCGCCACCGCCAGCCGCCCGAAGATCGTCGCCCACCACCGGGCGATGGCCGGGCTCCAGGCCCTCGGACTGCCCGTCGCACCCCCGCTGACCTGCGCCGAACGAGCCGGCACGGTGGCCGGCTACGGCGGCCGGCTGTTCGCGCTGTTCCCCTGGGTGGATGGCCGACACCGGCACGGTACCGACCTCTCCCCGCCGCAGTGCGACGCGCTCGGCGCGCTGCTCGGCCGACTGCACGGCGCGCTCGACGACGTGTGCGCCCCCTTCGAACAGCCCCCCGGCTACCGCACCGCCGACCCCCTCGACAGCGCCGACCTCGCCCGCGACCTGCGGCGCCACGCCCGCGACCACCGCCCGTACGGCGACCTGGACGCGCTGGTCGAACGGCGGCTCACCGAACGGCTGGAACTGCTCGCCGAACACGCCCACCGCCGCCCCGCCCCGCAGACCGCCCCGCCCACCGGCTGGACCCACGGCGACTTCCACGGACTCAACCTGCTGTACGGCGACGGCCCCGACGGCGGCCCGGTCGCGGCCGTCCTGGACTGGGACAAGCTCGGCCCGCAGCCGCGCGCCGAGGAGGCCGTCCGCGCCGCCACGCTGCTCTTCAACGACCGGGCGTCCGGCACCCTCGACCTGGTGCGGGTCCGCCACTACTCGCAGTCCTACCGGGCCACCGGGGCCGCCACCGCCGAACACCTGGCCGCCGCCGTCCACCGGGTCTGGTGGGAGCGGCTGAACGACTTCTGGATGCTCCAGTGGCGCTACCAGCGGGCCGACCACCGGGCCGACCCGCTCTACCCCGCCTCGGCCGGCCAGTTGACGTGGTGGTGCCAGGAGTACGAACAGGTCCTGGACGCCTTCGCCAACTGACCGGTGTCAGCCCGGCCCGATCAGGGCGTCGCCGGCGGCTGGGTCGCCGGCGGCTGGGTGGCCGGCGGGTTCGACTTGGTCACCGGCGGCTGCGTGGCCGCCCCCGTGCTGCCGCCGCTTCCCGTGCTCGGGGTGGTCGGCGCCGTGCTGGGCGTGCCGGGCGCCGTGGTGGGGGGCGGGGTGTGGCTGGGGGTCTGGCTGGGCGACGGGGTCGTCGAGTGCTTGCCCGAACCCGGCGACGGCGACATGTTGTTGTTGCCGTTGTTGTTGCCGCCGTTGTTGTTGCCGTTGTTGTTGCCGCCGTTGTTGTAGCTGCCGCCGTTGCTGCCGTTCTCGGTCGGCTGCGTCGGGCGCCGGCTGCCGGTGTTGGACGCGGGCGGGCTCTGCGAGCCGCTCTGGGGCGGCGTGCTGGGCTCGGTCGTGCTGACCGCCGGGAGCGGCGTCGGCGGCACGATGTGCGAGTTCCCGGGTTCGTTGCCGCTGAACGCGAACGCCATGCCGACCCCGGCCGCGAGCAGCACGGCCACGGCGCCGGCCACCCAGGCCCACGGCCCGCGCCGACGGCCGGAGTCGCCGTCGTCGTCGCCACCGTAGGGGCCGCCGGCCCCCGGGTAGGGCGTCGACGGGGTGTGCGGGCCGCCCGGGCCCCCCATCCCCTGGTAGGGCAGCACCGAGGTCTGGTCGCCGGGGCCGATCGCGCCGAAGGCCGCGGTGGCCGCGGTCTGGTCGGGCCGGATCACCTGGGTGGCGTCGGTGTTCCCCTGCCCCGCGGCGGCCAGCCCGGCCGTCGCGCCGGCCCAGCCCGCGCCGCCCGCGCCGTGCATCTCGCGCAGCGCGTGCTGGAGGTGCGCGCGGAACTCGTCGGCGTCCTGGAAGCGGTCGTCCGGGTTCTTGGCCAGCGAGCGCAGCACCAGCTGGTCCAGCCCGACCGGCACCCGGCCGTTGGCCTGCGAGGGCGGCACCGGCATGTCCTGGACGTGCTGGTAGACCACCGAGAGCGGGGTGTCGCCGGTGAACGGCGGGCGCAGCGCCAGCAGTTCGTACAGCATGCAGCCGGCCGCGTACAGGTCGGAGCGGTGGTCGACGGGCTTGCCGAGGGCCTGCTCGGGCGAGAGGTACTGCGGGGTGCCCATGACCATGCCGGTCTGGGTCATGGTGCTGGCCGTGCCGGTCAGCGCCCGGGCGATGCCGAAGTCCATCACCTTGACGGCGCCCGCGGTCGTGATGATCACGTTGGCGGGCTTGATGTCCCGGTGGACGATGCCGTTGCGGTGGCTGTAGGCCAGCGCCTCCAGCACCCCGGCGATGATGATCAGCGCCTGGTCGACCGGCGGCGCGTCCTCGTCCACCAGCAGCTCGCGGACGGTCCGGCCCTCGACCAGCTCCATCACGATGTACGGCGTGGACTCGTCCCCGGCGTACTCCTCGCCGGTGTCGTAGACCGCGACGATCGAGTGGTGGTTGAGCCCCGCGACGGCGTGTGCCTCGCGGGTGAACCGCAGCCGGGCGATGTCGTCCTGGGCCAGCTCGCCGCGGAGCAGCTTGACCGCGACCGTCCGGCCCAGCCGTACGTCCTCGGCCGCGAACACCTCGGCCATGCCGCCGCGGCCGAGCCGGTAGGTCAGCCGGTAGCGGCCGTCGCCGACCGTGCCCAGCGGCGCGGCCATGCCGCGGCCGGGGGTCTGCGGGCCGCCGGGCCCGACCGGGGGAAACGCGCTGGTCGCGGCGTCGTTGCCGGGTCCGGGCATCCTCGGCGTCCCGCCGGTCCGGCCGTCAGCTCCGGCACCCGTTCCGTCATCCGGCTGCTGCGTCTGTGCCATCGCTCCTCGCCCCGGGCGTTCGCTCGGATCGCGGTGCCCTGTCGCTTCGTATCCCCGAACGCTACCGCCTCCGGCGCGGGCCCGTGGCACGCCCGAACCGGCCGGAAAGCGTCAGAGCAGGCCATTCCGGTCGACCGGAAGGTCAACCACCAGCACCACTGCGGGCCGCTCACCGGCGGTGTGCCCGGTCTTGGTCTTCGTCTTGTTGTCCTGTGCCTTGTTGACCACGATCGCGATGATGATGCCGGCCAGCACGAGCACGCCGACGATGATCGCGATGACGACCACGGCCGTCGAGCAGCCGCCGCCGCTGGGCGCCTTCGGCTGCTGGTACGGCGGCATCGGCTGCGGCGGCGGGGTGTGCGCCCGCTGCGGCGGGGCCTGCTGGAGGTACTGGGGGTGCGGCGTGTGCGGCCCCTGCGGACGCGGCGGCTGGAAGGCCGGCGGCGGGGTCCGGTACTGCGGCTGCTGCGGCGGCGGAGGCTGCTGGAGGTACTGGGGGTGCGGGGTCTGCGGCCCCTGCGGACGCGGCGGCTGGAAGGCCGGCGGCGGGGTCCGGTACTGCGGCTGCTGCGGCGGCGGAGCCTGCTGCGGGTACTGGGGGTGCGGGGTCTGCGGCGCCGCGTGCACCGAGCGCGGCCCCTCGTTGATCACCAGCGGCGTGCTGGCCTGCAACGGGTGCCCGCTGCCGCCGCCCTTCGCGGCCGCGATCAGCCGCTCCGCCTCGTCCCGCATCGCCGCCGCGCTCTGGAACCGGTGCGCCGGGTCCTTGCGCAGCGCCTGGGCGACGAAGGCGTCCACCGTCGGGGTGACCGACCGGTTGAGGGTGGACGGCGCCGGCGGCTCCTCCTGGACGTGCTTGTAGGCGATCGAGAACGCCGAGTCGCCGTCGAAGACCAGCTGCCCGGTGAGCATCTCGAAGAGCATCACGCCGACCGAGTAGAGGTCGGAGCGGGCGTCCACCGGCTTGCCGAGCGCCTGCTCGGGCGACAGGTACTGCGGGGTGCCGACCACCATGCCGGTCTGCGTCATCGACGTGGCGCCCGGTTCCAGCGCCCGGGCGATGCCGAAGTCCATGACCTTGACGTTGCCCTTGCGGTCGAACATGACGTTGCCGGGCTTGATGTCGCGGTGCACCAGGGACATGTCGTGCGAGGCCTCCAGCGCGTTCAGCACGCCGACGATGACCCGTAGGGCCTCCTCGGTCGGCATCGCGCCGCACTGGGCGACCGCCTCGTTGATCGCCTCGCGCAGGCCCTTGCCGTCCACCAGCTGCATGACGATGTACGGGGTGCTGGAGCCGTCCGGCGCGACGTCCTCGCCGCTGTCGTACACCGTGACGATGTTCGGGTGCTCCAGCCGGGCCACCGCCTGCGCCTCACGGCGGAACCGCTCCTTGAACGAGGCGTCCCGGCCCAGCTCGTTGTGCATGCTCTTCAGCGCGACCTGCCGGTCCAGCACGCTGTCGTACGCGAGGTGCACCGAGGCCATGCCGCCCTCGCCCAGCAGCCGCTGCAGCACATAGCGGCCGTTGCCCAGGGAGGAGCCTCCGACCGCCGCGTTGCCGTGCTCGCTCATGGTCCTCTGCTCCCCCTCGGCGCGGCCGTGGCGCCGCGACCGTGACGTTCGGTCTCGTCCGTGCGTGGTGGGCCGGGCCCGCGGGCCTGGCGGACCCCTGCCGCGGCGGTACGACCGGCCTGCGACAGGGGTCAGGGTATCGGCTGACGCCGACGGTGATCGGTCCAGGGCCGGTCCTGCCCCCGGACCGCCGGCGCCGCCGGACGGCGCCCCGGCCCGGGGCGGACCGTCGTGGTACGTCCGGTGTCGGCGGCCCGTTACAGGTACGGGCCGGAACGGATGCCGCGGCCCTGGCCCGGCTCGTCCTCGTCCAGCTCGCCGCCGTGCAGACCGGGCGGCAGCGCCCGCCGCATCTGCTCCAGCTGGGCCCGCGCCGCCATCTGCTGGGCGAACAGCGCGGTCTGGATCCCGTGGAACAGGCCCTCCAGCCAGCCGACCAGCTGGGCCTGGGCGATCCGCAGCTCCGCCTCGGTCGGAATGATGTCCTCGTTGAAGGGCAGCGACAGCCGCTCCAGCTCGGCGACCAGCTCGGGGGCCAGACCGAGCTCCAGCTCCTTGATCGAGCTGGCGTGGATGTCCTTCAGCCGGGCCCGGCTGGCCTCGTCGAGGGGCGCCGCCCGGACCTCCTCCAGCAGTTGCTTGATCATGCTGCCGATGCGCATGACCTTCGCGGGCTGCTCGACCATCTCGGTCACCGGGAGCTCACGCGGCAGGTCGCCCTCGTCCTCGTCCCCCGCCGAGCCGGCGAACCCCTGGCCCACGGGCAGCCCGTCCGGTCCGACGATCAGCACCTTCTGGCCGTCCTGCGACTGCCCGCCCGCGGCCTGGAATGGCTGCTGAAACGAGCGCTCGTTCATCGGATTCGTCATGAACAACATTCTCTCTCACTGGGGTTGGTCGGGCGGAAGCCCCCGTACAACCGCCGTCCTGAGCCACCGCTGACGACGGTACGCCCCCGGGCGCCGCCCCGGAATCCGTACGGATACTCAGCTCCCGGCCCGCCCCGGCCCCCCTGGGGCGTGCACACACCCCTCACGGAACCTCCCCCGCCGCACCCGCCCCGCGACTCAGCCCCGGCGCAGCCGCAACCCGATCAACCCCAGGCCGCAGCCGATCAACCCCAGCCCCGCGCCCAGCGGGAACTGGACGGTCGAGGCGTCCCGCCAGCGGGCGGGCAGGACGGCGGGGACGGCGGCGGCGATGGCCTGGGCGGTCGCGGCGGCGGCGTCCGATGCGGCGGCGGCGTTCGGTGCGGCGGCATCCGCCGTGTCCGGGGCGCCCTGGTCGGCCTCGGGCTGGTCCCCCGCACCGGCCTGCCCGGTACTCCGGTCGGGAACCTGGTCGGGGTTCTGCTCGGGAACCTGCGCAGGGTTCTGCCCGGGGATCTGCGCAGGAGCCTGCCCGGGGATCTGCTCGGGAGCCCGGTCCGGCGCCCGCTCCGGGGCGGTGTCGGCGCGCTCGGGCGCCCACACCGCCCAGCGCCGGTACACCCGGGCGTCGCCCCGGCCGGGGCGCGGGTGCTGCGGCGGCCCGACCGCCGGAACGGCCTCGGGCTCCGGCCCACCCACTGCGGCGGGCTCAGCGGTGAACGGGGGCGGCGACGACGACGCCGGCCCGACGGCGGCGGCCGCCGAAGCGGCGGCCAGCGGGAGCGTGAGCCCGAGCACGGCCGCCGCGATCAGTCGCTGGGCCCGGCCCGGGCCGGTACGGCGGGTACGACGGTGGTGCGGCGCGGCGGGCAGCGGCCCGAGGAGGTGCGTTGGTGCGGCCACGGTCGGAGGTCCTTCCGACGGCCGACCGCGCGCGGCGGGGTCGGCGGCGGGACAGCTCCGAACCAGCCTCACACAATCCGACGATCAGGGCATTTCGGATGTTCCGCCCCGGGCCGCAGCCCCGCGGACCCGGCTCAGGCCCGCAGCACGACCTTGCCGACCTGCTCCCCCGCCTCCAGCGCCCGGTGCCCGTCGCCGGCGTCGGTCAGCGGCAGCACCCGGTCGATCACCGGCTTCACCACCCCGGACTCCACCAGCGGCCACACGTGCTCGCGCACCGCCGCCACGATCGCCGCCTTCTCCGCCAGCGGGCGCCCGCGCAGATTGGTGGCGATCACCGCGGCGCGCTTGCGCAGCAGCGCGTTGAGGTCGAGCTCGCCCTTCACGCCGCCCTGCAGCCCGATGATCACCAGCCGCCCGTTGACGGCCAGCGCGTCCACGTTCCGCTGCAGGTACTTGGCGCCCATGATGTCCAGGATCACGTCCACCCCGGCCCCGCCGGTGGCCTCCTTGACCGCCTCGACGAAGTCCTGCTCGCGGTAGTCGATCGCGATGTCGGCACCGAGTTCGACGCACCGGGCCAGCTTCCCGGCGCTGCCCGCGGTGACCGCGACCCGCGCGCCGACCGCCTTCGCCAGCTGGATCGCCATGGTCCCGATGCCGCTCGCGCCGCCGTGCAGCAGCACCGTCTCGCCGGGCCGCAGGTGGGCGGTGAGGAACACGTTGGACCACACCGTGCAGGCGACCTCGGGCAGCGCGGCGGCCTCCTCGAAGCCCAGGCCCTTGGGCAGCGGCAGCAGCTGTCCGGTCGGCACCGCGACGAGCTGCGCGTACCCGCCGCCGGACAGCAGCGCGCATACCTCGTCGCCGACCGCCCAGCCGGACACGCCCGGGCCGAGGGCGGCGATCCGCCCGGCGCACTCCAGCCCGGGGTAGGGCGAGGCGCCGGGCGGCGGGTTGTAGTGGCCCTGCCGCTGGAGCAGGTCGGCGCGGTTGACGGCGGTGGCCGCCACCTCGACCAGGACCTCGCCCTCGCCGGGCACCGGGTCGGGCACCTCCGCCCACACGAGGGCCTCGGGACCGCCGGGTACGGGAATCGTCATCGCATGCATGCCCCGAACCTACTGCGCGTCACGGCGAGGAGGGGGCAAGGCCCGCGTCAGCCGGTCGACTTGATCACGATCACCCGGTCGGTGAGCTGGAGCACGGCGGCCTCGGGCTCGGTGTAGTTGAGCACCCGCCGGCCGCGGACCACCGCGACCACCAGGTCCTCGCACGCGCGCGGGCTGTGCCCGGCCTCGGCCCGGGTGACGGGGCGCTCGACCACGTCCAGGCCGTTGCCGTAGGTGAGCAGGTCCTCCATCACCGCGCCGGCGTGCGGGCTGAGCATCGACAGGCCGAGCAGCCGCCCGGCCGAACTGGAGCTGGTGACGACGACGTCGGCGCCGCTCTGCCGCAGCAGCGGGGCGTTCTCGTCCTCCCGGACGGCCGCGACCACGGTGGCGCCCTTGTTCAGCTGGCGCGCCGTCAGCGTGACCAGGACGGCGGTGTCGTCCCGTTCCGGCGCGATCACCACCCGGGCGGCGGTGGGCACCTCGGCCCGCAGCAGCGTGTCGGTGCGGGTGGCGTCGCCGACCACGCCGACCAGCCCGTGCCGGGCGGCCTGGTCGATCACCTTGCGCTGCGGGTCGACGACGACGATCTCGTCCTTCTTCACGCCCTGCCCGAGCAGGGTGTCGACGGCGCTGCGGCCCTTGGTGCCGTACCCGATGACGACGGTGTGCTCGCGCACGGTGGACCTCCAGCGGTTCAACCGCCACTGCTGGCGGGTTCGTTCGGTGAGCACCTCCAGCGTGGTCCCGACCAGGATGATCAGGAACACCACGCGCAGCGGGGTGATCACGAAGATGTTGGTGAGCCGGGCGGCGTCGCTGTACGGGGTGATGTCGCCGTACCCGGTGGTGGACAGCGTCACGGTCGCGTAGTACGCCGCGTCCAGGAAACTGACCCCGCCGCCCGCGTTGTCGTTGTAGCCGGCCCGGTCGACGTAGACGATCAGCGTCGTGGCGACCAGGACGGCGAGCGCCACCAGCAGCCGGGAGCCGACCTGCCGGACGGCCGGCGCGCTCCGCCGGGCGGGCAGCACGATCCCGGCGTCCGACCACGGCTCGGTCCCCGGGGCGGGCGCACCCCGCAGCCTGCTCATGCGGTCGCCTCCCGGCTGTCGTGGGACGCGCACGCCCCGGTGGGCCCGTTCACGGTGCCTCCAGCAGTTCGACGGGTGCGCCGGCCGCCGCGCCGCCGGGCGGGACCACGGCCAGCGCCTCGGCCCGGGCGAGGCCGCGCAGCATCGCGGGCCCGTCGAAGGCGAGTGGGACGACGCCGTCGGCGGTGTGCCGGACGGGCAGCAGCCGGGTGTCCACCGGGTGCCCGGGCAGGCCGACGGCGGTGGGTGCGAGGACCGGAGTGACGGCGGACCGCCCGCTGCGGGCGTGCAGCAGCGGCAGGGCGAGGGTGACCGTCCCGGCGACGGCGGCCAGCGGATTGCCGGGCAGCCCCACCAGGTGCCGCCCGCCCGGAAGTCCGCCCCCGGCGGGGCCGGCCGACGGGGATGCGGCCGACGGGAGTTCGGCCAGCAGCATCGGGTGTCCGGGGCGAACGGCCACGCCGTCCACCAGCAGTCGGGCGCCGGCCTCGGCGAGGGCCCGGTGCAGGAAGTCGACCGGGCCGGCCGCCGTTCCGCCGGTGGTGACCACGATGTCGGCGGTGGAGTGCCGCAGCGCGTCCCGGAGCAGCCCGAAGTCGTCCCGGACGGCCCGCACTTCGGCCACCTCGGCACCGGCCGCCCGCAGCCAGGGCGGCAGCAGCGGCCCGAGCGCGTCCCGGACCAGGCCCGGACCGGGGACGCCCGAGGCGAGCAACTCATCGCCGAGGACGAGCAGTTCGACCACCGGGCGACGACGCACGGCGAGCCGGTCGTGACCGCAGGCGGCGGCCAGGCCGAGCACGGCCGGGCCGACCGGGACGCCACCGGGCAGCAACGCCTCGCCGCGGCGGCACTCCTGGCCACGCGGGCGGACGTCCTGACCGGTGGTCAGCGGGTGGCGGCCGCAGTCGTGCAGCAACGTGCCGTCCGAGCGGCCGTGCTCACGGCGCAGGACGGCGGTGGCGCCCGGCGGCAGTTGGGCGCCGGTGGCGATCTCGACGGCGGCGCCGTCGGCCAGCGGCGCGGGTGCCGCCCGGCCGGCCAGCACCCGCCCGGCGACCCGCCAGGGGCCCGGCCCGGCGACCGCCCAGCCGTCCATCGCGGAGGTGTCGAAGGCGGGCAGGTCGGTCAGCGCGGTGAGCGGCTCGGCGAGGGTGCGGCCGAGCGCCTCGGCGAGCGGCAGCCCGACCGCCGGCAGCGGGCGCAGCCCGGCCCGGCGGGCGGCCTCGCGGGCCTGCGCCCAGCCCAGCACGCCGGGACCGGTCGACGGGGCGGCCACGGTGGTCTGCCCGACGGCGCTCACGGCTCGCCCGGCCCGGCGGCGGCGCTCCAGCGCTCGGCGAGCGCGGCGGTCCGCCGGGCGGCCTCGGCCACGGCCTCCGGCCCGCCGCCCTGTTGGGCGGCCGCGTAGCCGATCAGAAAGGCGGTCAGCGGCGCGGCCGGGCGGGCCACCCCGTGCGCGACCACCCGGGCGAGGTCGAGCAGTCCCCGGACGTCGACGTCCAGGTCGATGCCCAGGTCGGCCCTGACCTCGGCGATCCAGTCTTCCAGCGTGCGCTCCATGCGCCCATGCTGCCTGATCGGCGGTTTCCCCGGAGTGTTCGCCCCGTGTGCGGCGCGCGTCGTTTCCCGCACGGACGCCCGCGCGGGCCGTGAGCACGGACCCCTAGGGCGCCCCTACGACCGGTCGCGCTCCCGGGCCTGTTCGAGGTCCTCCCAGGTGTCGCAGTCGTAGGCGACGTTGTCGGTGTCGGCCACCAACTGCCGGGCGAGACCGCCGGTGAGGCGGCGCAGCGGGAGGCCGGCCGGATCGCCGAGGGCGGCCAGCGCGGTGCGCAGCGGGGCGGTGCGGTAGGCGGCGGCGAGCGGCTGATCGCGCCCGCCGGCGTCGACCAGGACGGCGGCGTCGACGGCCGGGCCGGCCTCGGCGAGGGCGGTGACCAGCCGGTCGACGGTCCGCCGGTCCAGGAACGGCAGGTCGGCGGCGAGCAGCAGCACGGTCGACGCGGTGACCAGGTCGAGTCCGGCGGCGACGGCGGCGACCGGCCCGCCGCCCGGCGGCTGCTCCCTGGTCCAGCGGACGCCGGTGCGCGCGGTCGGCCGGCCGGGGCCGACCACGACGGTGGTGCGGGCGCCCGCGCAGGCGGCGAGCACCCGGTCGAGCAGGGTGGTCTCGCCCACGGTCAGCCCGGGTTTGTCGGCCCCGCCGAGGCGACGGGCGGCCCCGCCGGCCGGGACGATCACGTCGTAGGGCGTCATGCGGCCAGTATCCGCCCTACTCGGTTTCGCCCTTCCCGGGCTCCGTGCGCTCCTCGGTGATCTCGTCCTCGACGATCTCCGCCTCGATGATGTCGTCCTCGACGATCTCCGCCTCGACGATCTCGCCCCCTCGCGCCGCCCGGGCGGTGTTGGCGGCGGCGCCCAGTTCCAGGATGGCCGGCAGCGTCAGCTCCCCGTACCGCTCGTTCATCGCGGTGACCAGGGCCTCCGGGTCGTCCGGGTGCACGGCCAGCAGCCGGTCGAAGTCCTGGAGGTACTCGCCGGTGAAGGCGAGCACCCGGGCGGCGTCGTCGCCCTGGTCGGGGGCGCGGTGGCCGGCGATGACCCGGTCCACGCCGAGGTCGGCGATCCGGCCGAGGTTGTGGCCCCAGGTGGTGCGCTGGGCCGGGGTGGTGTCGGCGGTCCAGACGTGGGTGCCGTTGTAGGCGAAGTCCCCGGCGATCACCGTCCGGATGCTCGGCACGTGGACGACCGTCGAGTCGCCGCAGTCGGCCTGGCCGAGCAGCAGCACGGGGATGACCTGGCGGTCGAGCATGAGGGGCTGCGGCAGCAGCGGGGCGGGGATCAGCGGGTGGTCCGGGATGTCGTCGCCGTAGACCGGCTTCCACTGGGCGACCTTGGCGGCGGCGGTGCGCCGGATGCCGTCGACCACGGCGGGCGCGGCCAGCAGCCGGGCGTCGGGGAAGAGCTTCAGCACCTCCTCGGCGCCGAAGTAGTGGTCGGGGTGGTGGTGGGTGACGACGATGGCGAGCAGTCGGCGGCCCTTGCCGGCGACCCATTCGGCGAGTTCGCGGCCGGCGCTGCGGGTGAGCTGGGCGTCGACCAGGATCGCGGTCCGCTCGCCGAGGATCAGGGTGGAGGTGGCGAAGAAGGCCGATTCGGGGCCGGTGAAGACGGCGACCTCCAGCGGGCGGGCGGGCCGCTCGTGGTCCGGGGCGGCGGCCTCGGCGGCCGTGCGCTCCGCGCCGGCGCCCTCCTCGGGCGGGGACGACGTCACTGGCTGCTCCCTCTGGTCGGCGGTCGGACTTCCTGCGCCCTACAGCATGGGAGTACCGGTGTCGGATTGCGCGGAAGGCGCGCCCGGCGGGGCGCGCCTTCCGGCTCAGGTCACATCGCGGTCCGGACGGCCGGCGCCTTGGCGTCGTGGGCGGCCTGCCCCCGGACGCCGTGCTCACCGCGATGGTCCAGGACTGCCT
>NZ_JBHXML010000036.1:0-67379 GCF_042720345.1 Kitasatospora sp. NPDC058478
GGGGGGCGCCCCCCCCCCCCCCCGGCGCCCCCCCCCAAACCAACCGGCGGGGGGCCCCCGCTGGTTGGGGGGGGGGGCGGGCCCCGGGTCGCGGGGCGCGCCCCCCGCGGCCCCGCCCCCCCACCACCCCATGGACGGCCGCTCCGACAGCGGCCAGGCGGTGGGCCCGTGGGCTCCTTGGCGGGCGCTGGCAGGGCCCACCGCCACCCCTTCGACCAGGACGAAGAGACGAGGACCAGGAGATGGGATCGGGGACGGCGGCGTTCGCCGACGGCCGGACGAGACTCGCGGCGGCGCCGACGGCGGCCCGCACGGTGCGTACGGCACGGCGTCACACCGCGCGGACGACCGGCGCCGACAGCCCGAAGGCGGGGGCGCAGCCGGCCCCCGAGTCGCCGGGGGGACGGGAGCGGCTGCTGGTGGTGGTGGCGTGGGACCTGGAGGGCGCCGACCTGTCGAGGGCCGCGGTCTGGCTGCGTGACCAGGATCCGGACCTGGCCCTGGTGTGGGGTCTGGACACCCGTCTCGTGCACCGCCTCCTGGAAGCGGTGGCCCGTCACATCTACCCCCAGCTCACCGAGGCGCGGGACCGGTGCGCGGCCGTGGTGATCAGCGATGACGGACCGCTGGTCGCGGGTCTGGACGAACTCCCCCTTGCCGCGCCCTGGCCGTTCGCGGCGCAGCTGCCGGTGCGGTTGCGCGGGGCGGGCGGGGGCCGGCGCAGGCCGGTGCTGCGCGTGGTGGCGGCCGCCCCGTGCCCGTGGGCGCCGCAGCGCGCCGACACCGAGGCCCGGTGGCTGGGCGCGACCGCCGCCGTCGAGCCCGTGGTGGCCGCCGGCACCTGGCCGCAGGACGCGCGGGACGCGGTCGACCGGGTGCTGGCGCAGGGCGGCCTGTCCGCCGTCCCCGTCACCCCGCCGCCCGCCGCCGGCACGAACGGGGGCGCTTACCCGGGGTCGATCCACGTCAGCACCGCCCTGCTGCCCGCGGTCACCTCGCTCACCGTCGCGGACGGCGGCGCGCCCCGGCAACCGCTGCTGCTCCACCTCGACCAGGAACGCCTGCACACCGTCCTGGCTGCGGGGAACCGCTGATGCCGTTGCACGCCCGCGACCTGGTCGAGCTCGCGCGTCAGCGCATGCCCGGCACGGTATTCGAGGGCAACACCCCGATGCTGTCGCAGGAGTCCGCCCTGCGGTTCATCACGGCCCACCTGATGTCCAAGGGCCACCCCGGGAACCACGGCGCCCCGTTGCCGGTCGAGGAACTGTCGATGGCCTTCGCCTTCACCGCGTGGTGGCTGATGCACGAGAGCAGGGAGGATCCGGCGACGTACGCGCTGGACGAGATCGGCACCGACCTGCACAACGCCTTCGCCGCGAACCCCGACCCGGTGGAGATCCTGGCCGAGCTGCGGATGCTGTGCATGAAGCTCTCGGTCCTGCCCGAGCTCCTGGACATCCCCGCCGAGCACTGGCCCCTCTGACCCGCACTTCCGTGCGCCGCGGCGACCCCGCGACGGGCGGCGGACGACAGCCGACGCAGGACGGCCAAGAGACCTGGGGAGGTCCGGGTCCGGCGTCCGGCTGCCGCCGGAACACGGGCCGCCCGGCCCGCGCTCCGGCCCTGCCTGCTCCTGAGGGTGCCCGTGGTCCCGCACTCGGCGGAGGCACCGGAGCAGGCCCCTTGGGCCGGGCCACCACCCAACCGGCCCGGCCCAAGCAGTCCCCACCCACGCCCCAACTACCTTGCGCAGGAACGATGCTGACTCCCGAATTCGGCGCCGCGGCCGCCCGCACCGAACCGGTGCCCGGCGACCAGGCCGCCCTGCTGGTCGCCCGCACCGGCATCCCGGTACTGCTGCTGGCCGGCGAGACCACCGTGCCGACACTGTCCGCGAGCCTCTGCCCCGCCCACCCGCGCCACTACACCGCGACCGCCACCTTCTACGACGACGGTCTGTGCGCCGAGGTCCACGTCCCCGGCGGCCCCGAACCGGAGCAGCTCGCCCGCCGCTTGCTGCCCGGCGCCGGGACGTTCCACTCCGCGATGCTGGCGACACCCGGCCGGATGACCCTGGGCATCGAGGCCCGGCACGACGGCCTGATCGTCCGCGCCGGCATCTGGCGCGACTGGACGCTGCTGCACCTCACCCCCGACCAGGGCGACCGCGGCAGGCTCCCGGCGCTGCGCCTGATCGGTGCCGACTCCCTGCCCCCCGGCCGCCCGGGCCGTCCGTCCTCCCCCGCCCTGCTGGAGAACCCGTGATCGCGAACCACGCCCTCGACCAGGCCTACCAGCGCATCGGCACCACCAAAGCCACCCGCCTCTACCGCGTCCTGGGCCTGCTGCCGTCCACCGACACCACGATCGACACCGCGATGGCCGGCGCCGCCGCCCGCCTGGACCCCGCCACTACCCTCGACCTCCTCGCCCGCCTGACCGACCGCCAACTACTCACCGCCCCCGACGGCCCCGACGGCCCGTACCGGTTCGCCACTACCACCGTCCGCCGCCACGCGAGCCACGTGGCCACCAGCATCGACAACCAGGACACACGGGGACGCCTGATCAAGCGCGCCCTGGACTGGCTGCTCGCCGAAGCCGTCAGCGCCTGCCGCCTGACCGACCCCCACCGCCGCCCGATCGAACCACCCATCACCTGCCCGCCACCGCACCGCCTCGGTCTCACCAGCGCCGACCAGGCCCTCACCTTCCTCACCAACCGCGGCCGCCACCTGACCGCCGCCCTCCCCCTCGCCACCGTCCACCACCGCGCAGCGGTACCCCACCTCGTCCACGCCTTCTGGCCCCACTACCTGCGCGAACGCAACTACACCACCTGGGTCCACGACCACACCCTGGCCCTCACCATCCTCGACCAACCCACCACCGCCGCCCAACGACTGCTGCGCCGCGAACTGCTCAGCGCCCGCGCCACCGCACTGCGCGGCCTGCGCCGCTTCACCGTCGCGCTGGAGAACGGCCACGAGGCCCTGGCCCTGGCCCGCGCCGACGACGACCAGCCCGGAATCGCGCAGCACCAACACGACCTCGGTGTCACACTCCACCCGGCCGGTGCCCCCGACCTCGCCCGCACCTACCTGCTGGAGGCACTGCGCGGCCGCACCGCCCTCGGGCGGCGCCGCGACGCCGCGCTCACCCTGCTGACGCTCGCCGTCACCGACCTCGACCGGGAGGCCCCACCGGCCGACGTCGTGGAGAAACTGCGCGCCGCCGAACGGGACCTGACGGCCGAGGGAGACCTCTACAACGCGACACGCGCCCGGGCCTGGCGGGGCCGCGTACTGGTCCAGGCCGGCCGCTACGACGAGGC
Source organism: Kitasatospora sp. NPDC058478 (assembly GCF_042720345.1). NCBI lineage: Bacteria > Bacillati > Actinomycetota > Actinomycetes > Kitasatosporales > Streptomycetaceae > Kitasatospora > Kitasatospora sp. NPDC058478. Next base: position 3,338 of record NZ_JBHXML010000036.1, read on the forward strand.
GACGCCGCTGTTCACGTCCGCGCTCACGGACTTCGCCGCCCAGGGCGCCCTGTGGCAGGCCCGGATCCTGACCTGGAGCGCCGAGGCGTTCGAGGAGCGCGGACAGGCCGGCCGTGCCGCCGTCCTGTACCGCCAGGCACTCGACCTCTACCGCGACCGCAGTCCCCACGACCACCTCCGCGTGAGCGCCGCCCTGGCCCGCCTGTCCGGAGTGCACACGTGAACATCGGCGCCCTCTCCCTCCCAACCGACGAATCGGTGCACGGCGACCCCTGCCAGACCTGCGGAGACCGGATCGTCCTGACACAGCGCGAGCACGACGTGCTCGTGCTGACCGCCACCGGGGACGAGGTCCGACAGGTCGGCAAACGCCTCGGCCTCGGCCGTACGACCGTCCAAAAAGACCTCGCCCGTCTGCGCGGCAGGACCGGCGCCCGCACCGCCAGCCACCTCGCCGCGATCGGCGTCCGGGCCGGACTCGTCCCCCTGCTCGTGCCCCACCGCCACCCCGGCCGACTGACCTCCCGCCAGGTCCTGGTGGCGTCCGCGCACGCCGAGGGCCTGAGCGCCGACGAGACCAGCGAGGTCGGCGGCTTCAAGCGCGACGTGGTGTTCCGCACCCAACGCGACATCCGCCAGATGCTCGGCGTGCCGAACCTGTGCGCCGCCCTCACCATGCTCTACAGCCTGGGCGAACTGGCCCGCACCCACCCCTGCCCCACCCCCGCCTGCACCGCAGCACGCCACGCCCGCGAGCAGCACCCGGACAACCTGCAGGACGCTCGCAACGCGGCACTGCACTGGGCCGCCGACACCTCCCTGGCAGCCCGCTTGCGTGCCGAAAACCGCCGGGCCCGCGCACAACTCGCTAGCACCGTCAGCAAGTTCAACGGCAGCCTGGCCGAACTCGGCCTCGCGCAACACGACGCGCAACAGGCCCTCCACGAAACAGAGGCACTACGCCGCCAGACCAACGCCGCCACCACCGCGACCAACGCGATGACCGCCGGCCTCGACGCCCTACGCCACCAGGCACAGACCGCCGCCGAGGACGTCGCAAACCTGCGCTACCGCGCCCACGAGCTCCACCAGGCCTACGTCGCCCTGAAGCGGGGCCAGGAAGACCTCCAGCGCGGCGAAGCCGAGCTGGAGAAGGGGCGCCGTCGGCTCATGGACGGCTGGCAGGAGCTCACCGCCGCCCGCGACCAGGCCCGCGCCGCACTACCCGTCCCCGACCCCGCCCAGAAACGCCCCGTCCGAGCGCCGATCCCCCACGAGGACCGGTACTGGCACCGCCAACCCCGTACCACCTGAACCGCACCGCCCCACAACAGACCCTGCCGAGGACGGAGACCATCACATGATCATGATCGCTAGAGGCACCACCGGAGCCGTCCACGGCAAGCCCTGCCCGCAATGCGGCACCTACGCCACCATCACCAAGATCCAGCAGGAAGTTCTCCGCATGATGGCGCTGGGGGCATCCAACCTGAAGATCGGCCGCACCCTCCGCACGGCCATCGGTCAGGGGCACTCCGAGCGCCGCGACACCGACCGGGGCGCCGAGGCGGTCAGCGACCTCCAGAGCGCGCTGACCGCCTTGGGACGCGCCAACATCGTCGACACCGGCTGCCGGACCCGGCTCCTCAGCGTGCCGGACACCATCCAGCCGCCCAAGGACCGGCTCCCCCCGCGCTGCCGGCAGTCCGTCGAACTGCTGGCGAGCGGTCTGTCCTACAAGGCAATCGCACGAGAGCTGTTCCTCAGCGACATGACCGTGAAATCCCACCTGCACCAGCTCTACACCAGAATCGGCGCACAGAACGGGGCACACGCCGTCTACCTGATGCACGCCCTGAACAAACTGCCCACACACCACCCCTGCCGCTGCACGAAGCAATGACACCCCCGTCGGGGACCCGACCCGCACAGCCGAACCGGCACACCAGCTATGTGGCCGCTGCGCCTGGAGTAGACGCCGGGTCGGACAAGGAGCAACCGGGTTAGACGGGGAGGTTCCAGGTGGGGCCGTCCTCGGTGCCGAGCCAGACACGTTGGCCGGCGCCGTCGATGGTGATGCCGAAGCGGTCCTGGTGCGGGGCACCGTGGCGCTGCCACTGCTGGATGGCGGTCTCGACCTGGTCCCAGAGTCGCAGGGGTCCGCGCTGGACGACAGTCCAGCCACCGTCGGGGTCCGGCGTGGTACGGGCGTGGGAGCCGGTAGCGACGTCCATCAGGATCTGCTGGCCGCCGGCCCCCAGGATCTCGGCGGATGGGGCGGCGAGCTGTGCCACCCACTTGCCGGTCCAGTCGGACAGGGTCGCAGGGTCGACCTCGGTGGGCCGTTCGTCCCCGGCCATGAGGGTGAGGCTGCCGCGTGGGGGCCGGTCGTGCTGACGGGCGATCATGAAACTGACGTACCCGGGCAGGAACCGGCCGCTGGCGCACCCCGGCTCGGTGACGGTCAGCAGGGCCTGGCCGAAGGCGAAGCTCCATCCGGAGAACGTGGCCAGGATCTTCCCGCCGGGCCGGACCTGGTAGAGCCAGGGCAGCGGGAGGGTACGCACCGAGCAGGTCGCGATCAGGCGGTCGTACGGGCCGCCGTCCTTGTGCCCGGCCAGGCCGTCGCCGACGATCAGGGTGGGTGCGAAGCCGGCGCTCTTCAGCGACGCCGCGGCGCGCGCGGCCACCCCCTCGTCGACCTCGACGCTGACGACCTGGGCGTCCCCGAGGCGGTGAGAGCCCAGGGCCGTGGAGTAGCCGGTGCCGGTGCCGACCTCCAGCACCCGGTGGCCGTCTTCGACACCGAGTTGCTGCCACATCTCCAGGACCAGGGAGGGCAGCGTGGACGACGACGACGGCGAACCGGTGACCGGCTCCTCGGCATCGGCCGGCCGCAGATGACCGTCCAGCTGGGTCACCAGTGTCTCGTCCGAGTAGACCGCCGCCAGGAAGCCGGGATCGTCGGACAGGACCGGCGCGTACGCGGTCGGCACGCTCTCCGGCACCGGCAGGAAGTACTCATCGACGAACGCCTCGCGCGGCACGGCCGCGACGGCGGCCCGCCAGCCCGGATCGGTGAGAACGCCCTCGTCGGTGAGTTCGTCGGCCAGGGCGGCACGCAGTTCGGAAGGGCTGCTCACGGGGTACGGCCTCTCTGAAGTTCGTCGGCGATGGCCTCCGCGATGGCGTCGGTCATCGCCGCCGGGTGGAAGGCCCACTGGCCGTTCGGATTGCACTCGAGGAAGTGCCAGACGCCGTCGTGATCGACGGCGAAGTCGAACGCGCCGAAGACCAGGCCGAACGCCCGGAGGTAGTCGGCCACCGCCTCGGCGACGTCCCCGGGCACCGGCACCGGGGTATGGGTCATCAGGTCCTGGCGCCGCCGCCAGTCCAGGTCCGGACTGTCGATCCGGGACGCGAACAACCGCCCGCCCACCGCGGTGAGCCGGACGTCGAAGGCCTTGTCGACCTTCGCCTGGAACAGGTGCGGACAGGCATCGACGGCATCCGTGATCTCCTCCGCCCGCACCTCGGCCACCCACGCCTGCAACGGCTCCCCGTCCTCCCGGCAGTACGGCGTGTTCCACAACGGCTTGTACACCGCACCGCCAGCCTGACCCGCACAAAACTCCCGCGCCTCCCGCGCACTGGTCGTGATCACCGTCGCCGGCACCCGAAAACCCACCCGCAGCGCCGTGGCGAGCTGGGCGGCCTTGTGTTCGGCCTCGCGCACGCGCCACGGGTGGTTGACGTAGTGGGCGCTGGGAAGCGACGCGAGAACCCCGCTGACGCCCCAGTACGCCTGTGAGCGGGCGAAGACCGCGTCCTGGCCGTCCATCCCCTCCGGCGCCTCGTACGCCGAAGGGCGGCGGTACCAGACGGAACGCACCTGATCGAGGCGGAGCGTGCGGGTGCGGGTGATGAGGGTGCTGTGCTGTCCGCCCGCGAGGTAGCGGGCGGACAGCACAGCACCGGCGTGGAGATCGACACCAGGATCCGCCCGGACCACCGGAACACCCCGTCCGGCCAGGACACGCAGCACCACGTCGGCCGTGACGTCGTAGGGGTCGGTGAGGACCAGGACAGTCCGCTGCCGCTCCTCCGACATCAGCGGCTGCCCTGGTCCTGGTCGTTCGAGGAGATGCTGTCCACGTCCGTCGGCTGGTTCTGCTTTCCGCTCTTGCCGTCACCAGCGCCGGTGCTCGTCGGACCGCTGGTGTCCGTGCTGGTCCCGTGCGCGCCCAGCTCTACCCTGCGGCCCTGGTCGTCGAAGTACACGGCCACCTGGGTCTCAGGGTCGATCACGACGGTGAGCCGGGGCACGGGCTTGGTCTCCTGAAAGGGCGTCATGCGGGTGGTACCCCACGGTGCAGTCATCCCGTCCTCCTCCACGCGGTGCCGCCGGCCAGAGGCGGCATTCCACAGCAAGTAGTTGAGAGCACGCATACCGTAACGGCAGCCCCGCTTTCGCGCAGGGGGCGCCGCAACTTCGGCTGAAACTGCATGCCGGAGGTTCCGACGCGAACCACCGCGCCACCCCCCGACCCAGTTGCCCTGTTCGTCGCGTTTGACGTGGTCAAGCCGGGTTTACCGGGCCCGTTAATATCGTGACATTCGAATCGGACCCACTTGGAAGGTAGGACCGACCGTGACACCCGCACTGCTTCCCACCGTCAAAGACCTGCGCAGAGCCCACACCGCGCTCCTTCAACGAGACGACGTCACCCCAGAACGAGCCCGCCAGTACAACACTGCGATGCACGAGCTCGACCAAGCCGTCCGAGAGAACACCCTCCCCGACAACAGCCCGCTCACCCCGGACCTCCTGGAAACGTTCCTGGACGCCGCAGAAGACGGGCTCTACCGCACAGCCCCCGGCGGCACCGGCGCGACGTCAGCCGTCACCAACCGGGTACGGGTCGGCTGCCTCAACGCCCTCTCCACCCTGGCCGGCCGCCCCCTGAACCTCGAGCACCGTTCAAGCGCCCCGGCTGCCAAGCGAGGTACCACGAGCCGGGAAGAAAGAGCGCTGCGCCGCTACCTCGACACCGCCAACGAGAAGCCGCTGCTCGACAACGACCACGCCCGCATCCTGCTCGTGATCGGCCTGGTCCTGGACACCCGCAGCCGGTCCAACGAACTCGCCGCGATGCGCACCACCGACATCTCCATCGAGGCGCCCGGCGGCCGGAACAAGCCGTACCTGGCTGCACGCCTGCGGCTCAACCCTCAACGGCGGCCCGGCCCGGAACGGGTTCTCACCGGACCGATCAGACTGCACCCCATCACCGTGGCCTCCCTCCAACGCTACCTGCCGATCCGCGAGCGCCTGGTCCACGAGCTGTCCGCGTGGACGGTTCTGCATCCGGACCAGGATGTCCACCCGCACCACGACTACCTGTTCGTCTCATTGCAGCCGAACCACACCGGCGGCCGTCCGAGCGTCGAAGGCGGCACCCCGCTGCGACCGGCCGGGATGCCGCTGCAGCCACAGGGCCTGCGCCGGGCCCTCGACCGCGCCGCCGAGAGGATCAACGCCACCCGCCGCCGCGGTTCACGTCCACTGCCGACGATGGAACAACTCCGCAAGATCGTCGACCAGTAGTTATCTGGGGCGCCCGGGAGTCGTGAGGCACATGAGGATTGGGGCCCAGACGGGTGCGTGCCTGACGGATATCTGGGGGTTCGTCGGGCACATGAGGGAGGCTGGCATCCGAGCAATAAATGTGTAGCCAGCTTGACATCTCGACTGCGACGACCCATGCTGAATGTCAAGCGCGCTACACATCTAGTGGCATCAGCAGTCTGGAGATGGTCATGTCGCACACGATCACGGCGGAGCAGGTACGCGAGCTGTGGGAGGCGGTCAGCCCGGGAGCGGTGATCGACCGGGGAGGCGACCTGGCTCCGGTGACGAAGGACGACCTGGCTGCGCTCGCTGACCAGGTCGACGCCGACGACCAGGGGCTTCCGCTGGATGACCAGTGGGAGGTCTTGGCCGACCAGCTCAACACCGACGACGGGTCGGCGTCGGCCACGGGGCCGGCCGCCGTGGTCCTCCAGGCCGTCGAGGACGCGCGCCGGGCCCGGGATGACGCCGAGCGCGAGTTCAACGAGGTGATCCGCTCCGCGATGCTCAACCGGAAGACCACGAAGGTCAGGGTCAAGGACCTGGAGGAGGCCGCCGACCTCAGCCGGGCCCGTCTCTACCAGATCCGCGACGGACGCCGCTAACCGTGGATCAGCCCGATGCCGCCTCCCGCCTGGTCACCCGGCGGGAGGCCGAACCCGTTCTCGGCTACGCTCCCGGCAGCCTGAAGGCCGTCATGCAGCAGAAGCGCGGCCGCTGGCCCGAACCGGTGGCCTGCCGCAGGCGCGACCGCGCGCTGCTATGGGAGTTGGACGTCCTGCTCGCCGCCGCACGTCCAGCCACCGAGGCACGATCGCGCCGGCCGGACGGCGCCGACACCGACGGCCTGGTCACCTGTCTGGTGTGCGGGCGGCGCTTCCGCTCGCTCGCCCCGCACCTAGCCCGCGTCCACGAGATGTCGGCCGCCGAGTACCGGGCCGAGAACGCGCTGCCCGCCAGCACCGCGCTGATGGCAACGGACGTCCGCAGTTCGCTGTCGCAGGCCCGCCGCGACGCGATGGCCGCCGACCCGGATCTGCTCGACCCGATGCTGACCGCGACGCCCCCGCTCGTCGAACTCGCCCGTCGGTCGGCCGCCGCCCGCGCGGGCACCGACAACCTCCCCGCAGTACGAGCCGCCCGCAGAGCCGGAGCTCTGCGCACCCTCTCGGCCGCCCGGCAGGCCCGCAAGAACGCCCTGGAAGCCGTCGCCGTGGCAGCGGGCTTCGCGTCGATGCTGGCAGCAGTCGAGGCCACCCGAGACTTGCCGAGCCGAGCTGCGGCGAAGCGGATCGGCGTCTCTGCGAGCACCGTCAAACGCTGGCGGCGACACCCGACCTAAGGCTGACCGGTGACTTGGAAACGTTTCGACCGAAACGTTTGGACTGTCCTGTGCCTCATGTGCCCGCACGCTGATCACGGGGTTCTACCTGCGGAAAGCTGGCGTAAGCCCAGATAAGGGAGGGCCCCCTGGTTCCTGTCACCGTTCGAAGCTTCTTACCCCTGCGCGGCGTGGCAGGCCCGCCACGACCTACCGCGCCTTCGGCGATGACCTGACGATCGCCCAGATCGCCGCGCGCTCCGAGTGCGTGGTGACGAAGGTGAAATTGCGCCAGCGGATCAACACCGGCATGGACCCCGAAGAAGCCGCCACCGCCCCCTCCTGCAAGAGCTCCGGGACGACTACGGCTGAGCTGTAGCACGCCGCGCTGAGGCTGCGGGCGTTCCGTCAGGTGCTCTGCGGTCCAGCGGCCGCCTGTGCCATGAACTGCACGATCTGCTCACGCATCTGAGTGGCCGCTTCAACCGCGGCCGCGACCTGGGCGCCGGCGGCGACCAGCTGGGAGCGGGCTTCGGCGAGCTGCTGCTGCGCCTCGGCGAGCTGCGTTTGGGTCATGGCCAGCTGAGCCCGGGTCTCCGCGAGCTGCCGGTTGAGCTGGTGCCGCTCCTCGCGCAGGGCAGCGGCCTCATCGAACGCGGCCGACAACTGCCGCTGCGCCTCCGTGAGCTGGGCGCTCAGTCGGAGACGCTCGGTCTGGAACTCGGCCTGCTGCACACGGCGTTCCTCCTGGAGGGCTGCGCGTTTCTCCTGGAGGTCGTCGGTGAGCCGCTGGTAGCCGTCCTGGGCGGTGGTCTTACGCTGGGCCAGGAAGCTGAGGGTCGCTGCCGCGACCGTTCCCAGGCCCAGCCCGCTGAGCCCGGAGATGATCTCGGCAGCGTCCATCGTGCTGCTCCTCGTGCTGTAGGGGTGGTGGTGAACGGGTGTGAGTTACCGGCCGGAGCCGAAGGGGGTGGCGCGCTCGATTGCCGGGGTGGCGCCGAGCGGCTTGAACAGCCCGGTGTAGGCCGTGGTGGCGGCGACGACGGCGATGAGGACGGTCGAGAGGACAGTGCGGCCGGTGAACTCACCATTGAAGTAGGCGCTGCCAGCGCCGATCGCGGCGGCGACCACCGCGGCGACGACGGTGCGCGCGGGCTTGGACCATCCCGGCTGCTGGACCACGGCGGTGGCGAGGGGCGAGAAGAAGGCCACGATGGCGGCCCAGAGCTGGGCATCGGTCAGGTTCATGACGTGTATCTCCTTGTGGTGGGGGGGGTCGGTGGCAGTGGGTGGCCGGCCGCGCGGGCCCGGCCGGCCACCGGGGGTCAGAGCTGGTCGATCACGGCCCAGGAGCGGGAGCCGACCAGGCCGTCGTGGCCCGTGGCTCCGGCGTCCCAGGTCTCGGGGTGGCCGCGCAGGGCGTAGGTCACCAGGGCCCGAGTCTCCTCGCCGTAGTAGCCGGTCGCCCCGTTCGGGTTCAGCCGGCCCGCCTGGTCGGCACCGACGGCGCTGCGCAGGCGCAGTTGCAGGCGGGTGACGTCGTTCGCGGTGTAGCCGTAGCGCACCGGCGGGCTGCCCGGCCAGGCACCGAGGGTGCCGCGGCCGCCAGCCGAGGCGGGGATGTCGCTGCCGCGTCCGTTGACGAGGTAGTCCCAGGTGGTGGGTCCGGGCAGGCCGTCGGCATCGCCGCCGTTCCAGCCCTGGGCCCGCTGGAACGCCTCGGTCGCCGCCCGGTCGGAGTCCGACCACACCGGTCCGGGTCCCTCGCTGTAGAAGCGGCCACCGCCCCGGGCAACGAGCATCTGACCGAGCCGGGTGACGTTCCAGTTGTTCGCGCCGGGGCCGAACTGGTCGGCGCCCGGGTAGGCGTTCGGGTCCGGTGCCGGCTGCGGGGCGTCCGGGATGTTGTTGCCCTGCCCCGTGGCGAGGTACTGCCAGGTGGTGGGTCCGGGCAGGCCGTCGGCGTCCCCGTCCGTCCAGCCCTGGGCCTCCTGGAACGCGCGGGTGGCGTTGGTGTCGGCGTCGCCCCAGTGCGGTCCGGGTCCCTCGCTGTAGAAGCGGCCGCCGCCCCGGGCGACGAGCATCTGACCGAGCCTGGTGACGAAGTCGTTGTTCGCGCCCGGGCCGAACTGGTCGGCGCCGGGGAAGGCGTCCGGATCGGACGGCGGCACCGGGGTGGGCGAGACCGTACCGCCGCCGGGCACCTTGCCCGTGTCGATGTTCCCGGGGTCCCAGTGGTCGTTACCCGGCACGTGGCAGTGTCCGTAGTGGCCGCCCTGGGACTGCCAGATGTCGCGGCGCCGGGGCATCGGTGCGGACGGGGACGCTGCGGGCGGCCCGGCCGGCCAGGTGTCCGGCACGCCGTGGGCGCGCGCGGCCGCGATGAGCTTGCGGTAGTTCGGCTTGGCGGCCGGGTCGAAGCCGTCGGTCCAGGGCTGGCCGGCGCGGGCGACGACCTCGACCTGGATGCACACCGAGCCCTCGCGGTTGGTCCGGCGCGCGCCGTCGTTGTGCAGCGCGCGGCCGGACTGGGTGAGCGGCCCGAACTGGCCGAGCCGGTCGGAGGCGGGGTCGTAGAGCACCTGCGGCTCTACCCCGGCGGAGGAGAGGTAGGAGCCCATGGAGGCGAAGTAGCCGCCGCCGCTGGGGCATTCGGTGGTGTGCCAGACCATGCGCGGGCCGGACTCGGGGTGGTCCATCGCCCCGCCGATCTGCTGGCCGCCCAGCCGTACGGCGCCGTCGATGTAGGCCGGGCCGCCGAGCCCTCGCGGCAGAGCGGCGGCGGCCGGGCCCGTGTCGGGGGTGCGGACTTCGTACGGGGCTGCGTCGACCGGGACGTACTGGTCGAGGTCGCCGTCCTCGCGCAGCACGAAGAGGGCTCCGGCCTGGCGGGGGTGCTCGCGCAGGACCCGCGGGGAGTCGTCGAGGGCGGCGATCGCGCGGACCTGGTCGACGTGGTCCTGGTCGACGGTGCCGCAGTAGGTGACGGTCTGGTCGGGGTGGATGACGGCGGCGTGGTACTCGGTCACAGGGGTTCCCCTTCACGGGAGTCGAGGAGATGCGGGGCAGCTGGCAGCGGCGGGCGGAGCTGGATCGCGTCGATCTCGCGGCGCAGCGCGGTGTAGAGGGTCAGGGGAAGCAGGAAGTCGCCGTCGAGGCCCCAGCTCGCGCCCCAGGAGTTGCGGACCCTCAGGACGGTGCGCGCGGGATCGACACGGCCGTGGGCGTCGAGGCCGAGCTGTTCGATGCCGGTGGCACACACCTCGTGCCCGCCGGCCACGCCGGAGGCCTCCCAGCCGGCGGTCTCGCCGAGGTTGCCGCTCGACGGCGGCTGGAACCAGGCGGTGTACCAGGGCATGCCGAGCAGTACGGGGCCGTGCTGGAGCAGGCCGATCAGGGTGTCGGCGGTGGTGGCGTGGACGTAAGAGTTGATGAGGCCTCGGGCGTGCAGGGCGCGGGCGACGCCGAGGCCGGAGGAGCCGCAGTCGTCGGCGGGCCACTGGCGGGTCAGCCACTCGTCCTGGCGGGTGGCCTCGGAGTACAGGGCGATCGCCCATTCCTCGGCGGCCGTCGCGTCCTCGAGGTCGAGGCCGGCGGCCGTGCAGTACTCGGCGGAGGCAATGCAGGAGAGGGCGGCGGTGGCGGCGTTGGCGGTGCAGCTGCTGAGCGCGTCCGCGTCGCTGGTGCCCGTGACGATTCGGCTGGTGCGGATGCCCTGTTGCAGGAGGTGCTGCTGGTCGAGGACCGGGGCCTTGACTGTCCAGTGCACCGCCTTGGGTGCGGGCGCCGGGTGGGGGTGCAGCCAGTTCAGGGAGCGCGCGTCGAGGACCTGGTGGCGGCCGAGCGCGGGGTGCTGGTCGTAGAGGCGCACGGCGACGCCGTGGGTGGTGGTCATGCGGGTCCGCTTCTCCCCCGTGCCCGTTCAGGACATTGCGGTGGCCCGGGCCGTGGCGGCCGGGGCGTCCCTCGGGGGTGGTGCGGAGCGCATGAGCGGCGGCGGGCGGAGGGTCGCCCTGCACATGATCAATGATAAGGCGGGTGGAGGGCGGCGCGGTCGCGCCCGCCCTCCTGCTGCTCACGGGTCAGGTGAGGTCCCACACCAGCCGGGAGAAGGAGATCAGCCCGCTGCTGATCGCTCCGCTGGAGGTGATCTCGATCCGGCCGTCCTTGCGGATGGTGACGAGCGATCCGACCGAGCCGGACGTCGCAGCGCGGAAGGTCTCGTCCACCGGAGGGGCGTAGTTCGCCGGGAGGGTGCCGATCACGCCGTTGGTGAAGGTCGTCGGCACCTTGGCGACGCCGCGCAAAGCCACGGTGCCGTCGATCTGCCGCCGGACCTGGACCTTGCGGTAGGTGGTGCCGTCAGCGCTGGCGTTGTCGTACGGGGTGTTGAAGGTGATGTCGGTCCAGGCCTCGTTGTTCGTGATCTTCTGGTAGGAGCTGATGACCAAGTTCGTCCCGCCGCCAAGCGTCAGGTCCCCGCCTTGGATTTTCATCGGGGAGTTGATGAAGAGCCCGTCGTCAACGGTGTAGCTGAGCCGGGAGTCGTCGGCGAGGTCGACCTCGAACCTGCCCAGGTCGAGGTAGAGCATGCCGTGCTTGGTCGGCTTGTCCTTCCCCCGGATGAACAGCTGGATGTAGCCCTCGCTGTCCCCCGCTCCGGCGCTGCCGTAGATGGTGGTCTGGCCGTTCAGCCCGAGCGCGCCGAGGGCCTCCAGCGAGAAGCCGGCGCGGGCGGCGTAGCCGGTGGTGCCGGGTATGCCGGCGCCGAGCTGGAGGTTGGCCGAGTTCAGGCCGCCGTCGGTGAGTTGCGGGCTGGACAGCAGGGTGGCGGGGGTGAGGGGCTGTCCGTCCTGGCCGACGACGCTCGCGGTGAGGCGGGCCGGCGCCTTCTCGACCGCGGCGCCGGAGAACAGCGCCGTCGCCGGGTTGGGGTTGCCGGTGACCGGGTCGGTGGGGGTCAGTACGACGCGGCGGCCGGAGGCGGCGGTCTGCACGGTGGAACCGGTCAGCGTCACGCCGGTGATGGTGCGTCCGTTGATGGCGTCGGCCTCGATGTCCGCACCTCCTGCCCGCCGCGGTGTCCCGGCGGCCGCCGCGGTGGCGGGTCCGGCGACGCCGGAGGTGGTGCGTGCCCGCAGCCGCACCCACCACTGGCCGTAGTCCAGCGGGACGGTCACAAGTCCGCCCTGGGGGGTCTCGATCGTCCCGACCATCGTCGCCTGGGTCGGTGTGAAGGCGCTGCTCGTCCCGATGTGGACCTCGACGCGGGAGAAGTCGAGCGGGGTGGTGCCGTTCTGCCACTGGCCGGTCCAGGCGATCGTCAGGCCGGCCAGCGCCGGGGAGACGGTCGGCGCGGCCGGGGTCGGAGGCGTCGGCCCGTTGGTGACGGTCAGGCCGGTGGTGCCGTCCAGCTGCTGGCCCAGGATGCCCTTGAGCGAGCCGGTCTTGTCGTAGATGTTGACCGCGCCGCCCTCGATGCTGCTGTGCTGGAGGCGGGGCGAGGCCTCCAGGCGGCTCAGCCGCTGCTCCAGCCCGGCCAGGCGGGCGCCGATGTTCTCAGCCACTGGTGCTCCCGTAGGTGAATGACCCGGACGGCTCCAGGTCGATGTCGTAGGTGTCGGTGTCCGGGTGGACGGTCCAGCCGGTGATGCGCATCCACGCGTCCACGTCGGCCCATCGGCTGTGCACGGTGGTACGCACGTCGTCGCCGATCTGCCAGCTCCCGGCCGGGGCGGCGGGATGCGGGCGGACGGTGATCTGGGTGATGGTGCCGGTCTGCTGGCGCGCGATCCGGGCGGAGGTGGTCAGGGAGGCGAGCAGCACGGGGTCCGTGAGGTCCGGTCGGGACAGCACCGTCTCCATGAGCAGCCGTCCGTCGCGCACGGAGTCGACGGCGCGCACCGCGTCCCGGCCTTCTCCGGCGCCCTGGCCGATGACGGTGTTGGCGTAGTGGTCGTAGTCGTAGACCACCTTGGGGTCTCCGATGATGTTGACGCCGGTCGAGAAGTTGACGTCGGTGCGTCGGGTGCCGAGGCGGGGGTAGGCCAGGCGGACGCGGCGCACTGGTCGGCCGTCGGGCCCGGCTTCGGCGGTGTGGGTGTACTCGGGGTGGTCGGCGGCCTGGACGAGGGTGTCGATGGCCTCGCCGGGTACGGGGTTGGTCCACCACGGGTAGGTGAGGGGCTGCTCGCTGGTGCCGACTTTGAGGGGGCTGCTGGCCTGGTCCACGACCACCCGCAGGTCGCCGTCGGGCTGTTCCTGGGCGTAGGCCCAGGCGTCGCGGATGATCTGGCAGGGGTCGGCCTGGATGTAGGGGCCGCGGCCGTTGAAGTCGCCGTGCCGGTCGCGGCGGTAGTGCAGGTAGCTGGGCCAGCCGGCGCCCTCGACGTGGAAGACGTCGCCGTCGGGTTCGACGCGCCAGATCATGTAGCCGTCGCGGATCTGGTTGTCGCGCACCGGGTAGAGCGCGGTCGGCCCGTTGGCCAACAGCGCCGGGTTGGCCTTCACGAACCGCGGCTTCAGAACGCCCTTGAAGGCGCCGGGCCCGTCGAGCTGGGGCCCGAACTCGACGTCCTGAAGCGGCAGGGCGGGGTGCAGAACCTCGTCGGTCAGGGCGTCGGCCAGCACGTACCGCCATAGCCTGCTGCCGGCCGTCACAGCAGGCCCTCGACGAACTCGATGTCCAGGATCGCGGCGGTCGCCGCGTTGGTGTCGACCGTGCCGGGATCCGGTTCGTAGATGGCGGTCTGGAGCCGGAGGAGCTGGGTGGTACCCCTCATCGCAGCCGGGACGGTGAGAACGTCGACGACGATGTGGTTCGCCCGGCGCCAGCCGGAACCGCCGTCGTCGTCGATCTGCGCGGCCGCACCGGCCGAACCACCAAGGACATGCCGCATGTCACCGAACACGTTGCCTCCCGACAGGCGCAACCCAGCCACGGTGGTCATCATGTTCGCCGTGGTCGCCCACGCCGGGATGTTGATCTGCCAGCGGGCGGCGGCCGGCCAGTCCTTGAAACCCCCACCGCTGGACTTGTTGATCGGGTCGTAGGGGAAGCCGACGATCGGCATGAGCTTGCGGTCGCGGCGGGGGTTCGCAAGGGAGCGCAGGTCGGTGATCATGGCCTGGGTGATGACCGAGGTCCCGGCGGGCATGTCGATGCGGGCCAGCGGGATCGCCGTCCACCCGGCCGGGGGCGTGGTGGCGGCCGCGCCGACGTTGGAGGCGACCTGGAATTCCACCGTGGCGTCGGTGGCCGGGTTGCGGCCGCCCTCGTACTCGGGGTCGAGGACGCGCACGCAGACCATGTCGGAACGGGCGGTGGAACCGGTCGGGGCGATCGGCACGTTGGTGATGCCGATGTTGTAGGCGTCGTAGTGGCCCTGCCAGATGTTGGCCCGGCCGCGGATGATGCAGGAGCCGTCGCCGACCTGAACCTGCGCACCCGGTACGGCCAGGGCGCCGACCTTGAAGTCGCCGCCCGCGGTGATGCCTTCGCTGTTGCGCGCGAGGTCGCGGATCATCAGTCTGAACGACTGTGCGGAGTGTGTGGCGCCGTTGATCATGAGGGGGGTTTTCACCATGGTCATCGGGTCTGCTCCTTTCGCAGGGTGCGCCAGGCCGGCCACCAGGTGGCGGTCAGCAGCGCGGTGTTGGTGGGGTCGACGGCGTCGAACTGGAGCCGGGAGCGGCCGGGCGGGATCGCAAACTCGTCGATGCGGTCGCCCCAGCGCAGCAGCGTCGCCATGTTGCCGCCGCCGTCGTTCAGTACGGTGCGCCAGCCGGGCCGGGTGTCGATCTCCACCCACTGCCCGGCAAGCAGGGTGAGCGGGCCCAGGCCGATGCTGCGGCCGCTCTCGATGTGGGTGATGACCGGGTTGGTGCACGGTCCGTCGATCCGCAGGACGGGCCAGGTCGGTGCGGTGCCGGGGTTGACGACCGTTCCCGGCGGCACACCGGTGGACACGGCGGCGGTGACCACCGGTGCCACGACGGGTGCGGAGAAGCCGCCGGTGCTGACCGACCCGAGCCGAATTTTGGTCTGCTCCGGCTGGTCCCCGTAGAGGGTCGGGTCGGTGGCCATGAACTCGACGTCGATCGGCAGCCAACCGTGAATCAGCTGCTCCTGGTCCTCCTCCGCTTTGCGCAGTCGGCCGCGCAGCATCCGCACCCCCCGGCCCGGGTACTTCAGGCGCAACTCGACGGTCTCCCCCGCGGCGAGCCGGACGCCGTCGGGGTCCGCGTGCTCCTGGAGTTCGGCTAGCAGGTCGAGCGCGGCCGCCGGATCGCCGGGGCACCTCACGGCGCAGTCGATCCGCACCAGACGCCCGCCGTACTGGTCCGCACCCGGCCACAGACCGTCCTCCCCGGCAGGCTCGATGTCGTTGGTGCGCTTGTCGGGCAGACCGATGCCCTGGAGTTTGCGGATCACCACGTTGGTGCCGGCGCCGATCCGTACCCCGGCCAGGTCGTGCTGGAAGTCGATCAGGTCGGTCATGGGCGACGCACTTCCCCACGCTGGGCCCGGCGTACCTGGTAGGCGATCGCGGAGCTGATCTGCTGCTCGGTGGCACCGGGCCGGGCGATGTTGATGGTCTGCTGGCCGATCAGCGGCTGTTGCTCCCCGCCCTGGTCCCGGACGAACACCACGGTGGTGCTGCTGCTCGGGCGTGCGGCGACGAGCTTGGCCGCGACGGGTGTGGGGATCTGCGGCAGGTTCGGCCGGTCGGCGGCGTAGGCGCGTGCCTGAGTGAAGCCGCCGTCGGCGAATGCCTGCGTGCGGCCGGTGCCGAGGCCGTAGACGACCTGGCCACCGAAGCGGTGCGCGACCTCGCCCAGGATTCGCTTGGAGCGGGACCGCTTGTTGGGGCTGAGGGGCAGGTAAGCCTCCCCGCCGGTCTCGTCCTCCCCCCAGATGCGCCATTCGCCGGCGCGGGCGATCTGCGCGACGTGCTGCTCGGTGGTGCCGCCGTCGGCGAAGGCTCGGATGCCGCCGTTCGCGAACGCTGAGCCCATGTACGCGCCGCCGTCGAAGGAGCTCCGCTTGTCGGGCGGCAGGATCCGATCCTGGCGCACCGTGGTGACGTTCACGACCTTGTCCCGCAAGCTGTTCAGCGCGCTCTGGATCTTGTCGATGCCGGCCTGTGCCGTGCCGGGCGGCACGGTGACCTTGACTTCGCCGCCGGGCAAGTTCTGGACCTTGAACCCGAGGTCGGCCAGCGCTTTCTGGGCCTCGGCGGTGAGCGCCGTGACCGTGACGCTCTTGTCCTGGGTCTGGCGGATCTCGCGCTGAACAGCGGTCAGGCCCTCGATCGCCGAGCGGGTCTCCGCGGTCATGGTGACGGTCTTGTCGGCGATCTTGGCCTGGGTGCCGATGAGCTTGTCCAGCGCGGCACGCGCAGTGTCGGTGATCGCCGAGATCTTGACCTCGCGCGTGCCGGGGATCGTCTCCACGGTCAGCCCGAGAGAGCGCAGCATGGTCTGCGCCTGGTCGGACAGTGCCTCGACCTTGATCTCGACGGCCTTGGGCTGCTGCTGGATCTGCGACTTCACGGCGAGCAGGTCCGCGAGCGTGGAGTCGACGCCCTCCGTCTTCAGCAACACGGCGACCTGGGAGGGGATCAGCCCGAGCGAGTCGGCGACCTTCGCGGCCTGCTCCTGTGTCAGCCCGTACGACCTCGCCAGGTCGATCGCCGCGGACCGGCCCTTCGCCATCTGGTCGGCGGCGGACTGGAGGGACTGGGTGACGTCCTGGCCGTTGGCCTTGGCGAGGCCGTAGGCCTGGACGGCGGCCGCGCCCGAGGCGTCCACGATGCTGTTCAGGTTGTTGTACAGCGTCTGTCCGTTGCGGCTGGTGGTGTTGATGGCCCCCGAGGTCTGCACGAGGGCGTTGCCCCAGCCGTCGGCCGCGGTGATGCCGTCCTTGATGGCGTCGTTGCCCGACAGGATCGCGCTGTTCAGCCGGGCCTCGGCGGCCTGCATGCTGACGGTGCCGCCGTTGAGCAGGTCCAGCGCTTCCTTGAGGGACCGGGTGCGGGAGTCCGCGTCGCCCGTGGTGTCCGACAGCCCCTTGACGGCCAACTTCAATTTGTCGAACGCCGTGGTTCCGGCACCGACACCACGCTGGGCTTCGGCCATCCGCTTGACGTTGGCGACCGACTCCGACAGCTCGCCCTTGACCGAGCCCAGCGCGTTGGCGGCGTTCTTGGCCTTCTGGCCGAGGTCGGTGTAGACGTACGTCCCTCCGGCGGACGTGACGACCATCTGCTGGTTGGCCTTGGCCGTGTCGTTCAGGTGCTGTTGCAGGGCTTCCAGGCTGGTCCCCTGGCCGAGGTAGGCGTCGGTGAGCTGGCGCATGTTGACGCCGGCCTTCTCCATGGTCTGGACCAGCTTCTCCTTGCTGTCCTTGACCTTGGTGTCCACGAGGATCGCGGCGGCCTGCGTGCGGACATTGGCGTCGATGACCCCGCCGGACTCCTTGAGTGCGCTGGTGAGGGTCTTGATGCGCTGCTGGTGCGCCTCGGCGGCCTGGGCGGCGGCCTGCTGGCGCTGGGCCAGCAGGCCCAGGCCGAGGGTGGCGGCGAGCATGGCGACGCCCCACGGGCCGCCGATGAACGAGACGAATCCGCCCGCGGCACCGCGCAGGCCGGTGCCGATAGCGGATGCCGCACCGACGACGCCGCCGGTGAAACCACCTACCCGCTCCTGCGCGCTGCGGAAGGAGTTGGCCATGGCGCCGACGACCGGCACCCGGGTCTCCAGCAGCGCGAACGCGCTGCCGAGACGGCCCAGGCTCACGCCTGATGCGGCGGCAAGCTGCTGCTGGACGGCCATCTGTTCGTTGACGCCGCGCCAGGCTCCGGTGAGGCGTCCGCCCACGCTTCCCGCGAGGCCGTCCACGACGGGGCCGACACGGCGGGTGAGCAGCATGGCGGCGACGGCGAGCTGCACGGGGCCCGGGAGTTCGCCGAACAGCGTGATGATCTGGCCGAGCAACCTGCCGGCCGGCACCAGGGCGCCCGAGACGAAGACGACCCCACGGCCTGCCAGGTCCAGGCCGGTGGCGACGATCTCCAGGACGCCGACGCTGCGCTCGCCCTCCTTGTTGAAGCCGCCGAAGGCCTTGACGACCGGTTCGGCGCCGCGTGCGAGGTTGCGGAGGACGTCGGCGACGGTGCGGCCCGCGATGTAGATGCCGCGCAGACCGGTCGCGGCGACCTCCCACGCTGTGTCCTTGAGCGGTTCGGCGAGTTCGCGGATGTAGCGGCTGGCGATGCCGACGCCGGAGTGGAACTTGTCGGCCATCGTGGGCCCGTAGAGGGTGGAGATGTCGTGGCCGTAGGCGATGATGCCCTTGAGTGCGGGGGTGCCGTCGGCCAGCAGGCGGGTCATTCCGCGCGCGGCCTTCTCCAGGCCTGGCGCCATCTCCTGGTACAGCTCGATGCCGGTCTGCTTGACCTGCGTCTTGAGCTGGGTCATGGCGCCGGTGAGGCCCTTGCCCTGGGCCTCGGCGATCTGCGAGGCGGCTCCGGTCTGTCGTACAGCCTCGTTCAACGCGTCGAAGCTGGCGACGCCCTGGTGGGCCATGGCGATCGCCCCGGACATGGCGGGCTTGCCCATGGCGTTCTTCACCGCGGCCGTGAAGTCCTGCTGTGTCATGCGGTGTTGGGCCTCTTCGAGGCGCTCAATCACGTACCGCAGGCCCTTGAAGTTGCCCTGGGCGTCGTACGCCTGGATGCCCAGCTCTTTCAGGCCCTGCGCCATGGCCTTGGTGGGGCTGGCCATGTTGGCCAGCATCCCGCGCAGCGTGGTGCCGGCCGTCTGCCCGAGGATGCCGGCCTTGCCGAGCATGCCGACCCCGGCGGCGGCCTCCTCCATGGAGACGCCGAGGCCGTGGGCGACCGGGCCGGCGTACTTCATGGCGTAGTAGATGTCTACGATGTCTCCGGACGCCTGGTTGGCGGTCGCGGCGAGAACGTCGGCGGCACGGGATGCCTGGTCAGCTCCCATCCCGAACTGGTCCATCATGTCGCCCAGATACTTCGCGGAGTCAGCGGCGTTGACCCCGGCGGCCGCTGACAGCACGAGGGAGGCCCGGGTGGCGTCGATCGCCTGGTCCGTCCGGAACCCCGCCTTGGCGAGTTCGACCATGGCCTCGGCCGCGTCGGCCGCCGTGCTCTTGGGCACCCCCAGGTCACTGCCGAGCTGCAGTGCGGTCGCCGACGCACGCTGCATCTGCAGGTTGGTCGCGCTGGTGACGGCCCCGAAGGTGTTCAGGCCACTCGCGAACTCGTTGCCTGCTTCGACCAGGCCGTGCACGCCGAGAACCAGGGCGCCGCCGGCCAGCATGGTGCCCATGCCGAGCAACTGCGCCTTGACCATCTCGGCCATCCTGCCGACCCGGCCGAGGTGCTCCTCTCCAGCGTCCCCGATGCGCCGGATCCCGCCGACGGAGGTGTCGGAGGCGGTGCCGAGGCTGCGGACCTCGCGGGCGGTGGCGCGCAGCGCGGTGGCCAGGGTGCGCAGTTCGGTCTGGGCGGCCTGGGAGCTGGTGGCGACGCCGCGCTGGGAGCGCGCTGCGAGGTCGCCGGCAGAGGCGGTCTCGCGCAGGCCGGTGGCGGCCGCGGTGGCGGCGTGCCCGGCTTCACGCTGCTCGGTGGCGGCGCGCTGGGCGTCGGTGCCGAGGGTGCGCAGGTCGCGCCCGGCCTGGCGGGCGTAGTCGCCGGTCAGGCGCTGCTGGCGTCCGGAGTACTGGGCGTCGGTGCCCAGGTCGCGAACCCGGCGGGCTGCCCACTGCGATTCGTCTCCGAGGGAGCGCACGCCGCGCTGGCCGCTGGCCGCGTGCTGGCCGAACTCGCGGGCGGCCTGCCCGGCCTGGCGCAGGGTGTTGGAGACGTCGCGGCCGTCGGCGCGCAGCCGTAGGAGCAGGTTCCACTCCGTGCTCACCTGGGCCTCCGTTTCCCTTCGCCTGGTACCGGGCCGGGCCCGGGTCGGTCAGTTGCTGTGCTGGTGCTGCTGGCGGGTCTTCTCCTCCTCGCGCTGGGCGATGAACGCCGCGTACTGCTCGGCCGGAACGAGGCCGAGGTTCAGGCCGGCCGCGCCCAGTCCCTCGGGCAGTTCCTCCCGCCGCCGTTCGATGGCCGCGCAGCCGGCGCAGCGGGTGGTGGACACCTCGTAGGCCCGGCAGTCGCCGCCTTGGTCGGGCTGCCACTCCTCGTCCCGGGTACCGCACTGCGAGCAGGTCAGGCGCTGGAGTTCGGCGTAGGCCACGGCCTTCTCCCGGTCGGTCGGCGTCCAGCGGCCGTCGCCGCCGAGGAACTGGGAGTGGGGGATGCCCCAGCGGTCACACAGCTCCAGCTCGGTCCGTAGCCGCGGCTCGGACCTCAGCCTTTTCCCACGTCCGCCCGACGGGTGATCTGCGAGCTCCAGGCGCCTTCCCACAGTGCGAGGCGGTCGGTGTGGCCCCAGGTGGCCAGGAACTCGGCGGCCTGCTCCTCGGTGATGCCGTCCACGCTCGCAGCGGCGATCAGCGCCGGCGGGAACGTCTTGTCGTTCCACTCGGCGGTGGAGTCCCGTTCGGCCTCTTCCGGGGTCGGCGGGTGCGCCTTGATCAGATCGGCGAAGGCCTCTCCGGGCAGGGCGCGGAAGGTCAGCAGGGTGCTGAACCTGTCGGCGCCCGTCGTGGCGTCCTCCAGTTCGGCGGCCGCGGCCTCGGCCACGATCCGGCGGGACTCGTCCTCGGGGTCGGCGGCCGCCATCAGCGCGGCGTTCGCCGCCCGCTCCCGGATCGCCTCGAAGGCCTGCCGCACGTTGACGTCGTCCCACAGGCGGACCGGGACCTCGGCGAGCTGGCGGGTGCGCAGCTTCGCCAGCTTGAGAGCCCAGTGGGCGTCGGCTGCGACGGCGGCGGCCGGCGGCTCCGGCAGAGCGGCGTTGGTGGTGGTCTTGGGCATGGTGTCCTCCGAGCAGGAGTGAGGGGATGGGTCCCGGTCTGGGGTGTGCTCGCGCGTCCCCTCGTGCGCGCGAGCACACCCCAGACCGGGGGCATGGGGGTGCCGTCAGGAGGCGGCGGGGACCGATGCGCCCTGAACCGGGCGGCGGACGACGTAAAAATTCACCTTGAACTTCGCGGCCTCGTTGTCGGCGGAGAACACTGGCGCAAGAGAGCCGACCCTGACGGGGAAAACATCCATGGACTTGCTCTGGGGGATGTCGCCCTTGCGCAGGATGACGACGTAGCCCGCGGTCCCCTTCTTGAGCAGCTCCTCGAGCGTGTTGGTCGAGCTGTCCTCGTAGAAGGTCAGCCCCGAGTCCTTGGCCTTGTCCGAGCCCGGGATCGAAGAGTCGAACGTGTCCGACATGTCCGGGGTCTCGATGGCCTGCGACTCGTACGTCCAGCCGTCGACCTCGGCGATCGCGGCGGACAGGTTGGTGCCGGCCGTCAGCTCCGCCCGGGTCGGGATCATGGTCTGGGCAGTGATCGTCGGGACGAACAGGAAGATCGACGTGCCGCGACGGGTGTACTTGTCGACCGGCGTGGGTGCCGGGATGGTGGTGGTCGGCATGGTGGACCCCAAGGTGCCTGCGGGGTCGGCCAGTTGGTTACGGCCCGGCCCCTGGTGGACGGTGAGGGGTGGCCACCCGCGGAGGCGGGGGTAGCGTCCGCGATCTCCGCCGCGGTGCGGGTCCTGCTACAGCGTCAGAGCTGCGGCGTCCGGCCGGTGAAGTCGAACCGGAACCTGATCATGTAACTAACGATACCGTCGCCCGGGACCGGCTCGGTCCCCGCGTCGACCTCGATTCCCCGGGCACGGCACGTCACTCCGGCGGGGAGGGCGAGCGGGTACCGCCAGCGGCCAGTCGCGGACTCGCGCTCCAGCACTCCGGCTCGCGCCCGGTCCGCCAGCCACTCGGCCTGCTCGGTGGTTTCAGCGACCATCACGGCCTGATAGACCGCGCTGGCGTCCTCTCCCCGGTCGGTGAACGGTGCTCCCTCGACCGACCAACGGATCGGGTGCAGCACGGTGTACGGCGGCGGCAGCGGACCGGCAGGACTGCGGGGCAGGTTCCCGATGCCGCACGGCTTGCCGGTGGTGTCCTCCAGCAGCACGGCGAGCGCCTTCGTGACGGGGCGCCGGGCGATCACGAGGCGCCTTCTTCGTGCCGCTCCCGACCGTCCAGTGAGTGGTGCACGATCAGCCAGGCCATGCTGCCGTCGTCGCGCTCCACCGGGACCGTGGTCGGCCCGCACACGCAGTTGGGTTCCTCCGTCGTCGTGTTGTGCTCCACCAGGTCGTCGAGGGGGAAGACATGACCGCTGCTCATCGGAACACCCCCTCGATGGCGGCACGCAGTTGCTCGTCCGCCTGCTGTCCGAAGGTGGCGAGGGCGGGAGCGACGTGGGGGAACGGGGGCTGGTTGTAGTGCCGGCCGAGGGCGTCGGAGCCGACGAACCCGAACTCAAGGCGGCGGCCCTGCGGGGCGTTGGTGCCGACGGTGGCTTCGGCCAGGCCTCCGGTGCCCGCGGTGACCTCGACGGTCCACGAGTTCCGGTAAGCGCCGGTGATGACGTTGGGGCCGGGCCTGCCGGAGGCGTTGGCGCGGATCTGCTGGCGTAGCAGGGTGGCCTGGTGGCGTACCAGGCGGGTCATGGCGGGGCCGATGCGTTCGGCGGCCTGGTCCAGGGCGGCGGCGAGCTGTCCGGCGTCCTCGAAGGTGGTCACGGCGCCGTCCTGGGCTGGATCTCGTCGCACCAGGACATGCGGACTGCGATGAGGGTGTTGCCCTGGCCGCTCTGGGCGATCCGCCACCTGCGGCCGAGCAGCGACCGGTCGCCGTTCGGGTGGACGGCGGTGACGGTGAGGACGTCGTCGCGCAGCGGGACCGGCGCGTCGGGCGGGGTGAGGAGCTTGTAGGCCGCCTTCGGGTCGTCCACCCAGTCCTGAAGGTCGGCAGGCACCACACGGCCGATCGGCTGCGCGCCGGGTGCGACGACGGCGCCGGGCCCGTCGTAGACGGTGCTGCCGGGGGCGTCGTCGAGTTCGCCGGTGGTCTCGTTGAGCACCCTGCCGGGGCCGGGCCGGGCGATGCGTACGGTGTCGCCCATGACCAGTTCCTGGACCAGGCCGGCGAGGGAGGAGACGTCGAGGAGCGGCATCAGCGCTGGCCCTTCGCCCAGTCGCGGAGCTGGCGCAGCGCCGCCCTGGTGAGCTCGTTGCGGCCGCCGTCCAGGTCGGTGCGCTGAACGGCGGCGTTGGCGAGCTCGTCCGGGTCGATGCCGCTGAGGAACGCCACGACCGGGTCGGTGTCGGGGCACTCGTCGGCGACGGCGACGAGTGCCTGGCCGTCGAACACCACGCTGGTACCCAGTCGGGCGCGCAGCACGACCTGAGCCGGCTGGCCGCCCTCGTGGTGGATGGTGTAGCCGCGCACCTGGTTACCGACGTCCTGGCCGTCGAGGTGGATACTGCCGTGCAGGCCGTCCGAGGTGATGACGACGTGGTGCTGGCCGGGCTCGGAGATGCTGGTCACGGGTGCTCCCTGGTGGCGGGTGGTAAATCCGGCGTTGAGAAGGCGGCTGGACGCGGTGACGGTGACGGGCGCCGGGTCGGTCATCGGGGCCACCTGGGGGCGGGACGGGCGGGGAAGCGGGCGGTCAGCTCGGTCAGGTCCTGCCAGTAGGCGGTGGGTATGCCGTCCCACGGGTTGCTCGTCGGGGTGTACAGGGTGGAGTGCATGTAGATGGTGTGGCAGCCGTTGGCGCGGGCGAGGAGCACGGCCTCGCGGGCGTCGGCCCAGGTGGTGACGCCGTGCAGCAGGTGGACGGTCTTCTCCGGTCTGTAGCGTCTGACCCAGGCCGGGAACGCGGCCATGGCCTGCCGGTAGTCCGCCATGGTGCCCTCGAACGTGACGACCTGGTCGGCGATCTGCAGGTACCGCTCGTCGGCCGGCAGGGTGCCGCAGTTCAGGACGACCTGCCCCGCGCCGCGCTTGCGCAGGCCCTGGACCGTCGCCGACACCGCCTGGACGTCGCTGCCCTTCGCGGACACCTGGTCGAGGAAGACGCCGTCGGTGATGCCCCTGCTCACCCACTGGTCGGCCTGCTGGAACACCGTGAAGTCGACTACGGCGCCGTACCCGTGGTTGATGTAGCCGAGCACCGGGGTACCGCTCGCCTTCACGCTGCGGCCGGCGTCGTACAACACCGGGTCCTCCGTGGTCCCGGGCCCGTTGGCCTGGTTGAGGACGACCCAGCGCAGCGGCGTACCGGCGATGGTGAGCGCGTTCCAGCAGGCCGCGTCGATGCCGGGGTGCTGGTAGAGGGGCACGCCGAGCCCCATGGTGGTCAGTGCCATGTGGACTGGTCCTCCTCTTCGGCCTGCTGGCCGTCCTCGATGTCGGTGCGGCCGGTCAGGTCCGGCCGGGGGATGAAGCCACGGGTACACCCGGGGTGGGCGATCGGGTGGGCGGCGGCGGAGTCGACGCTGCGCAGCGTGCCGTCGGCCGGCTCGGGGTCGGGGTGGCTGGTCCAGCCGCAGTCGCGGCCGTCGACGACCTGCACCCAGTCGGCGTTCAGGTCGCCTGCGGTGGCGTGTACGGCGGCGGTGTTCGCGGCGGTGACGGCCTGGGCGGTGAGCGCGGCACGGGCCCAGGCCGCGGCCGGGTAGCGGGTGGCGTCGGCGTAGACCACGGCGTCGAGACGGTGACCGGCGGTCAGTCGGCTGGTGTCCGCCGGGCCGCGGGCGCGGAGGGTCTCTGCGACGGCGCGGTGGAAGCTCCGGGCGCGGCGGACGGTGTCGAGGACCCGGCGCAGCAACGCGGCGTAGGCCCCGGCGCTGAGTGCGGCGGCGGCGTGCTGGTGTTGGGCGGTCCACTCGAAGGCGGGGCGCGGGGCCCAGGCCGGCATCCGGGCGGTGTGCAGTGCGGCCTCGGCGCCGTGCCGGTAGGCGCGGGGCAGGTCGGTGCTGGCCCAGCGCGCGGTGATGCTCACGGCGGCCGCGTCGAATCCGGCGACGGCGGCGTTGAACTGGGCGAGGGCGGCGCGCAGCGTGGCACTGCGGCGGCGGGTGTCGCCGGTGGAGTCGACGACGGTCAGGACGGCCTGTTGGGCGCCGGTCAGGGTGCGCCAGGCAGCGGTGAGCTGGTCGGCGGCCGTCTCGATGAGGTGGTGGAGTTCCTGGTCACGCCAGGCCAGGGTGGTCACCGGCGCGGCCTGGCGGTGAACTGCAGCAGGCCTGTCCCGGTGGCGGCGTCGGGCTGGGCCTCGTCCGGGGCCGGGGCTGCGGCCGGGTCGGCGAGTGCGCCGATCTGGCGTTCCAGGGAGGCGATGTTGGCGCTGTTGTCGATGGCCAGCACACCGGTGAGGGTGATCCTCAGCGGCTGTCCGAGCAGGGCCTGTCGGCGTTCGCGCAGCACCTCGAGGGCGGTGGCGCGGGCAGAACGCAGGCGGGTGTACCGGGCGTCGAGGTCTGTTTGGTCGGTGCTGGTGCCGAGTTCGGCGAGCAGCCAGGCCCGGGTGGCGGCGTCCACGTCGCACCTCCGTGACGGGTGAGGGGGCCTCGGGGCCGGGCCGGGGAGGACGGCCCGGCCCGGCCCCGAGGGGATCGGGTTACTCAGTGATGGTCTTGCGGCCGTTGCGGCGGCCGGCCGGCTTCTGCTCCGGCTCCGGCTCGGGGTCGTCGGACGCCGGGTCCGGCTCGGGCTGGACTCCCGGGTCGGTGCCGGTTTCCGGGTCGGTGCCGGTTTCCGGTTCCGTCTCGGGAACGGGGTGCGGCAGGACGCCGCCGGCCCACGCGGCCGGGTTCGTCACCAGACGGGCCAGGCGCGGTTCCGGCTTAGTCCCGGCGTCCAGCACGACGGTCTGGTGGGTGTCCGGGTCCTGCACGAACACGGTGCTCGCCAGCGTGGCCACCACGGTCACCAGACCTTCGCGGTGATGTGGATGTCCGGCACGTACATCACCGGCATCGCGGCCGCGGAGCCCTTGGTGTAGACCTGCACCGGGTCGTCGTTGTAGCCGTGGGTGACGACGATGCCGGGCGCCTCTTCGCGCAGGATCGCCGGGTTGCTGCCGGAGGAGAGCACCAGGCCCTCGGCGGTGACGCCGTACTGCGTCTCGGCCCACTGGGTGGGGTTCGGCGGCAGCAGCACGTACACGTTGTCCGGCAGCGCGCGGACGTCGCCGTTGTCGGTGGGGATCGGCACGTCGTAGACGGTGATCTCCGGCAGGCCGTACCGGGCGCGCACCACCTGCACTTCCGACGGGGACAGGACGGCCGTCGGAAGGGTCGAGGACGAGACGGCCCCGTAGTAGGCGGCCCGGTAGGAGGCGTTGGACTGCAGGAGCGCCCGCGCCTTGTACGAGGTGATCGCGCGGGCCGGCAGCGGGGCTCCCGTGCTGCGCAGGTACTCGATCCACCGCATCTCGTCGCCGAGGATGTCGGCCGTCGGGTCGGTCCACGGCACCGGCGCGGTCGGCATGTTCGCGGCCGGCACCCCGAAGTCCGCCTCGACGAAGAGGCCGTTCTCCCCGGCGAGCGTGAACCGCCCGTCGAGCAGCAGGTCGCCGACGGCGAGTTCCAGGCGGGAGCGGATCGCGGTGACGTGGGCGGCGACGTCGTCGTAGAGGGACTGGATCAGGTCGCCCTCGTCCATGCCGCGGGAGGTGTCGAGCAGGATCTGCTCGAGTTCGCCGATGATGAACTTCTGGCCGAGCGGGGGGAGCATGCCCTCGGTCTGGATCCGGGTGACCTCGCGGGAGGCGACCGGGGTGGTGGCGTCCCAGGCGCGGTACTTCGCGGCCGGGATCCGGCGGCGCGTCTGCTTGGTGCGCCACTTCACGCTGTTGATGGTCTTGATGGGCATCACCGTGCTGGTGAGCTCGTAGTCCGTGGGGGTCTTGATGGCCCTCACGAAGGCCTGGATTTCGGTGGCGTCGATCCCCTTGAGGAGGTTCTCGATCATCTCAACGGCCATGGGTCAGTGCCTCCTCAGACGCCGGTGTAGTGGATGAGCGCCGTGGTCGAGCCGGGCGCGGGCGGGACGAACCCGGGGACGGGAAGCTTGGAGACGTCGACCTGGCCGTGGACGCGCAGCGCCCCGGCGGCCTTGGCCGCGCCGGGCACGAATGGCACGTCGAACTCCACGAAGCCGGCCAGGATCTCGGTGCCGTCGGAAGCGGTCGCGGTGCCGCCGTTGGTGGTGGTGGCGACGTTGACGGCCGGGCTGGTGCCGCCGGTCAGGCCGGTGGCGCTGGCGGTCATCTGAGCGACGTTGACGCCCAGGAAGTGGCCCAGGAACGCGACGGTGTAGGGCCCGCCGGCGTTGCCGGTCACGGTGACGTCGCCCGCGGCGATGTTGTTGAGCGCCTCCAGTGCGCCGCGCAGCTGCGCCGGGGTGGCGTTGTACGGGACCGGCGCGGTGGTCTGGCCGTTGAACGTCAGCGTGAACGTGCCGCCGGTCGGGCCGCCGGTGACGGTGACGGTCTGCGTCTCGGAGGTCGGCGGGCTGTACGGCGCGTACAGCCCGGACTCGTTGAGCCGGCCGAGCGGGATGCCGCTGCGGACGTTGCTGTACGGCTGGCTGATGCCGGAGCCGCGCACCCAGTGAGTACCCTCCACGAACCTCGTGAGGTCGAGGGTGACGGACTGGTTGAGTTCGGTGCCGTGGACGCCGGCGAGCCAGCGCCGGTTGGCGGTGTAGGTGTTGCTGGTGGTGATCGGCTGGATGCTCACGCCGGGTTCCCTCCCATGGCAGGTGTCTGCTGGGGCGGTGGACACGTACTGGTGCCGTCCACGGGAAAGGCGGGCGTGGTCCCGTCGGGGTGCAGCGGTCAGGCGAGGCCCATGGCCTCGGCTCGGGCGCGGCCGCGGTCGCCGGGGCGTGCGGCCGGACCCGTCCGGTGGGCCGGGCTGCCGGCGGGGGCGCCGCCGGGTGCCGGCGGCGCCGCCGGGGCGGCCGGGGTGCCGGTGAACAGCACGGGCCGGACCGACTTGAGCTGCTCGGCGGCGGTACGGATCGCGGCGTCGTCGGCGTCGTCGGCGAGACCACGGGCGAGGAACGCCTGCGCGACCTCGACGTCTGCGGCCGGCACGCCAAGCTGGAGGAGCACGGCCTGCTGGCGGGCGCTGCGCAACTCGGCCTGCGCGGCGGAGGCGGTGGCCACAGCCTGCGCCTCCTTGGCGGCCAGGGCCTGTTCCCGGGCGTCCAAGTCGGCAGCGCGCCGCTGCTCCTCCGTCAGGGCGGCGTCCCGGGTGGCCTTGGCATCGGTAAGAAACGTCTTCAGCTGCTCGTCGGTGACGGTCGTGGGGTCGAGCCCGGCGACCTCGGCGAGGGTGCGCAGGGCGGCCTGTCCGCCCTGCTTCTTCTCCTTGGCCATGATGAGGTTGAGGTGGCGCTGGGTGTAGGTAACGGTCTGCTCGCCGGGGCCGGCCGGGTCGCCCGACGGTGTGACCGGGGGAACGGTGCGGGCGGCGAGGTCGGCCGGAGTCGGCGGCGGCCCACCGACCGGCGGGGCAGACGGCGTGGGCGAGTCGGCCGGGGTGTTGTAGAGCGTGGTGGCCGCCAGGAGCTGGCGGCGCATCAGGTCACGGCGCATGGATGTCCTCCACCGTGAACGCCCCCGCGCCAACCACTATCGAGTGTAGGGGTGATCATGGTGTGCTCTGTCGCCGCGCGGCCGTGCCCGGCTCGGCGGGCTTGGGCTGGCCCGGAACGGGCGGGGTGGCACCGGGCTGGGGCGGCTGAGGGACCTGCGGGGGCAGGACGACGGCGGGCGGCTCGGGCGGTGCGCCCTTGAGTCCCAGGTAGTCGCGGACGGCCTGGGAGTCGCCGGTGGCGTCGGCGAGCTTCCCGGCATCGTCGAAGCTGCGGGCCTGGATGCGCTCGATCTCCTGCTCGACGTCGTCGATCGTCCAGCCGGCGTCGGTGAGCAGGCGCAGCGCGGTCTCCAGGCTGATCAGCCTGGCCTGGTAGGCGGTGGCGATGTCGGCGAGCACCGCGGTGAGGTCGGCCGGGGTGTAGGGGCCGAACTCCAGTACGGCGGGGACGACGGGCCCGGTCCAGTCCGGGTGCTGTCCGGCCTGGTAGAGCCGCTGGATCATCTTGAACATCAGCGCGTACTTGTGGTTCCGGGCGAGTCGGCCGGAGGCGACCATCATGTCCAGCGGGCTCATGGACAGCGCCAGGGCGTAGCCGGACGGGAGCTGGGACTGGTCGGCTGTGCCGAGGGCGACGGCGGGCATGCGCAGGTTTGCGGAGAGCCGGTCGAGGAGGTCGTGTGAGGCGCTGCGGAGTTCGGCGAGCTGGCCGGCGGTGTCGAGGACGTCCATCCGGCCTCCGGGCTCCAGCTTCATGGCCAGGCCGGCGCGGACCTGCAGTTCGTGCTGGCGGCTGATCAGGCCGGAGACGGCGATGACGGGCATGCCGGTGGTGGCGGAGGCGTGCGCGCTGTCGGTGTCGGTGCCAGCGAGGTCGTCCAGGAGCTGCAACACCTTGGCCAGGGCGGGCTGTCCCCAGTGCTCTTCGGCCTCGGGCACGGTGTTGGGGACGTGCACGACGGGGATGAAATCGATCATGAGGTCGAGGTGGTCAAGTACCTGGCCGTCGGAGCGGACGGCGAACTCGGCGCGGCCGAGGGGCAGGGTGTGCACGTCGATGTCGCCGGTCAGGTCTTCGAGGAGCCAGGTCGCGTCGGTGAGGTAGCACGTCCAGGCTGCCGGCTTGTCGTTCCACGGGTACTGGCGGCTGACGGTACCCGTGGCCTCGTCGTAGACGTCGCCGGGGGTCAGGGCGAGGGTGCCGTCCGGCAGTTCGGCGGGCGCGCGCAGGGAGCGGCCGTTGCCGTCCACGGCGGATCCCCGGGCCGGACCGATCCGGTCGAGTTCCCAGGTGATGCGCCGCACCCGCGCCTTCAGGCCCCGCCGGGTGTCCTCGGGCAGCTCCCAGGCGAGGTGCACGCGCCGCGGGTAGTCGTTCCCGGGTTCCTCGGACAGCTCCGGGTAGTAGAAGCCGGGGTCGGTGGCGGTCAGCCTCGGGCGCTCGCGCTCCGGGTCCCACGCGAGGTAGTAGACCGCGTCGCCCTGGACGACGGCCTTGCGCTCGCCCTGCTGGAGCCTCATGGGGAACAGCTCGGCCTCGGCCCAGGCGCGCAGCCGGTCCTGCACGTCCTGGGCGTGCTTGCTGTCGTCGCTGCTCGCGTCGTCGCCGCCGCTGGCTCCCTTGACGGTGATGTGCTGCTCCCGGCCGAGGATGTGCGCGAGGACGGCCTGGTTGAGCATGGCGGCGTCGCCGTACTCGCGGCGGTCGTCGTCGGCGCCGGACTGGATCGCGGCGAGGGCGCCGGCCTGGTTGGTGTCGTAGGCCACCATGGTCTTGTAGGCGGCCAGGCGGCGGGCGTCCTCGGCCGGCACCCAGAGCAGGTGTGCCTCGGGGTAGGCGCGCCGGTTCGGCGCACCGCCCTGGGAGGAAAAGACGGGCTTGTAGTTGAGCCATCCCCAGCTGTCGAGGATCCATCCCCGTACGGCACCCAGCACAGTCATCGGTCGTTCCTTCCCGGGGGTTATCGGCGGCCGGGCAGCGGGCCGCGGCGGTAGGTGCCGCTGCCGCCGTCGGCGGAGGCGGGGTCGATCAGTTCGGTGATCAGGTGGACGGCGGCGTCCATCCGGTCGGGGCTGTCCATGCCGGGCATCCACGACACCATCTGGCCCTCAAGCTCGGTGAACTCGCCGACGTGGTGGCCGCGGCCCTGGGCGTAGAACTGGGCGACGGGTTCGGCGCGCAGACGCTTGCCCTGCTGGGCGTTGACCTCGATGATCCGGGGGCACAGCAGTCCGCCGGTCGCGTTCTCACGTTCGAGTTCGGCCCAGGCCTGACGGATGACCTGCTTGGCCATATCGCCGCCGTAGTTCTTCTCCACGCCGACCGCGTCGGCGCCCAGTTCGATGGCGAGCAGGCATGCGGCACGGCCCCACAGGTCGGAGCCCATCTTGGCGGAGCGGTCGGCGAGGATGTAGAAGTCGCCGTCGGCGTCGCGGCCGCCGGCGACCAGGCCGACTTCGTCGCGCATCGCGTCGCCGCCGGACGGGTCGATGAAGACGACGATGCGGGTGAGGGTGATGCCGCGCATCGCCTCGGGGCTGATGCGGTGGTCAGTGATCCAGGACCAGCGCCACACGCCGCCCTCCATCGGACGAGGCCGCTGCTGGTAGAGGCTCCACCAGATGCGTTCGCCGACGGCCAGGCGGGTTTCGGCAAGGTCGGCCTCGTCGTAACGCATGGACCACAGGGCACGACCGATCGGCCGGCCAAGGGGGTCGTCGGCGGAGTCGGCGAGCGCCGGGAGGTTGATGCGGATCCAGCTGTCGGGTTCCTGCTGGAGGATGCGCCCGCAGAGATCGTCTTCGTGCCAGCGGGTGTTGATCACGATGATGCTGGCGCCGGGCGCGCGGCGGGTGTAGAAGACGGAGCGCCACCACTCCCAGACCCGGTCGCGCTGGGCCGGCGAGTTGGCGTCGTCGCTGCCCTTGAACGGGTCGTCCACGATGCCGAGCGAGAACCCCTTGCCGTTCAGGCTGCCGCCGACGCCTGCGGTGACCATGCCGCCGCGCACGCCGGACTTCGGCGGCGGGATCAGGTCGAAGCGGTTCGCGGCGTGGGAACCTGGGTGGAGCCGGATGCCGAGCAGGTCGGTGTGCTCGGCGATCTGGTCGCGGACCCACCGGCCGTGGTCGTCGGCGAGTTCGGCCCCGTAGGAGGCGAGCATGACGCGCGCGAGGGGGTTGCGGCGCATGAACCACAGCGGCCCCCAACGGGATGCGCGCTGGGACTTGCCGTGGCGGGGCGGCATCTCCACCATTGCCCGGATGCGCTCGCCGGCGTCGATACGCCGGTACAGGTGGTCGATCAGGTCGAGGTGCGGAGCCTGGAGTTCGACGCCGTCGGTCAGCACGTGGGCCATGGCGCCGGGCGAGCGGTCCATCATCAGGGCCTGTTCGGCCTGGGCCAGGCGGGTGCGCAGCTCCGGCCGGGCCTGCTCGGCAATGACGGCGCGCTGGCGGGCGGGCAGGGTCTTGTAGACCGTGACCAGTTCGGCAAGCTCGGCGTCGGGATCGCGGAGCTTCTTCTTACTGGCCATCGGCGGCCGCCCTCTTCTGCTGCTGTTCGGCGGCCGCGTTGGCGGCGATGAGCGCGCGCAGTTCGTCGACGGAGGCGGTGTCGATCAGGGGGGCGCCGTCGACGCCGGTGACCTCGGTGCGCACGGGCTTCTTGACACCCTGGATCTCGTCGAGCCGGGTGAGGACTCGCAGGGCCTGGTCTCGGGCGCGGAACTGTCGGTCGGCGGCCCGGGCCCGGTCCTCCGGGCTCTCCCACTCGTCCAGGTCGCCGAGGTCGGCGGCCTCGGCCAGGGCGACGCGCAGCAGTTCCTCGTACTGGGCGACGCGTAGGCGGCGCAGCGCGTCGACGTCCTGGTCGTACTTCGACTGGGCGGACTTGAGGGTGCGCGCGATGTCCTTGCCGACGACGCGGGCGAGGCTGCCGTCGGTGAGCGGGGTGTCGCCGGTTCGGTAGCGCTCGGCGCCGTAGCCCTCGGGGACGGCGCGGCTGCGGGTGTTGTGGGCGGGGTCGGCGTGGAGGTAGAGGCCGATCTCGAGGTTCGACCAGCCGCGGGTGAGCTTGAGGCGCACGGCTTCGGCGCGCCGGGCCTGGAGGTCCTGGCGCGCTGCGTTGTTACCCGGGGGTCCGGCCATGCCTCGCTCCATGCACCCCCGCGCACGGTTCCATGATCCCCTACTGCTGGTGGTGCTCTGTTCGCGCAGCTCACAGGTGGGTTACGGCATGCGGTGTTCAGGGCTTGCGGGCGTCGGTGCGGTGGGAGGATCCGCCGCATGTGGCTACGGATACGAACGATGGTGGCGGCCGGCCTGCTGGTCGCGGGGGTGTCTGGGTGTTCGGGTGGGGCCGGTGAGGGCCCGGTGGGCCCGGTGGGCCCGGTGGGCCCGGTGGTGCCGGCGTCCGCTTCGGGAGCGGAGGGCGGGCGGGAGCTGGTGGTGATGTTCGAGGGCAGGTTGCAGCCGCCGAACACGGCCCGGTGTCTGGGTGCCGGTGGGCGGGAGTGCGCGCAGTGGCTCGGGGCGGTGGCGCGGTTGGTGTCGGTGGACGCGGCGAACCACGTGGACCGGTACCCGGTGGGCGCGGAACGGGAGGCGCGGGTGGCGGAGCTGGTCGACCGGGTCGGTACGGCGGGCGATTCCTACAGCCGCGGCGGGTGTGAGGACCAGGTGGTGTTCGCGGCGGAGTCGCAGTGTCAGAGGGACTCGGCGGCGATCGTGGTGGGGGCGCGGTTGCTGGCGGACGTGTTGAAGTCCGAGTGGCCGTGAGCGGCGCAGGGGTGGTGCGTTGGGCCCCGGCGCAAACTCTGCTGTGCACGGGGGGTTCACATAGGTTCATGACGCCGGGGCCCTGCGCTGGTCATGATGCTGGGCCAGGTTCGGCGCAGAGTCAACGCGGCGCGGTTGCGGGGGCAGCGGTGCGCAGTTGGTGGATGAGGGTGGCGATGTCGGGCGTCTGCGGCCAGGCGTGGGCGGCGACGGCGCAGCGGATCGTCGGCGACTGCGGGCGGGGCGCGGGGGTGGCGGCGTGGCGGGGGTTGAACGCGGCGGACGGCACAGGAGCACCTCTTTCTTCGGGGGCAGGACCATGACGTGTACCGGCTGCGGCCAGAGGTGGCTGTACGGATACATCACCCTGCCGTCTCCAGTCGCTGCCCGATGGACTGAGATCGCCAGACGATGCAGCATAATCACACCACACGATGATCAGGTAGGGGCATTTCGGTGCGGGCCAACGGCGGCCGGCCACCGGAACCCAGCAGCAACGGAAGGGGGACCCGCCCATGAGCCGTTCGGAGAACAGCGCCGCCGCCAAGCGCGCGCATTCGATCGCCGACCGCCTCAACAAGCTCATCTACTCGGAGAACGAGGCCCGTGCCCGACGTGGCGAGGGTCCGCTCAGCAACCGCGAGCTGGCCGAACGCGCGAGCACGGCCGAGGAGACGATTTCCAAGGACACGGTCCAGCAACTGCGTACGGCGAAAGCCCGCGGGGGCCGCACGCCGAACCCGACGGTGGAGACGCTGGCCGTTCTCGGCGCGGCGTTCGGTCTCCGAAGCGGGGCCGAATACTTCGTCGGCGAGGAGAAGACCGCCGCACGGATCCTGGACCAGGTCCGCACCCTCAACGGCCTGAGCGCGCTGCGTTCCGAGGCCGAGGTACGCGTCGACCAGCTGCTGATGCGCGCCGAAGGGGTGTCAGAAGCGGGCATGGGCCAGGTGCTGTCGCTCCTCGACGACCTCACGGCCCTGGAAGCGCAGTACCGCCCGAAGTAGCCTGACCGGCCGGCCCCGCCCTGCTCAGCCCGGCGTGTCCGGCCGCCAGTCCTGCCCTGACGCTCTCCGTCCTGGCACTGCTCCCCCTGCACCAGAAAGTACCGCCATGCCCGTTCCCAGAGCCGTTCGCAAGAGATGCGACACGCTCCTGTCCACCCTGCCGATACCCGAGCCGTTCAGCGCCGAGGCGTTCGCCGAGGCCCTCGCGGAGCAGCGCGGCCGGCCGATCGTCATACGGCCGCTGCCCCCGGGCCCCGGCGGCCCCGACACGCTCAGCGGTCTGTGGGTGCCGCTGCCGTCCGTCGACGCGGTTTTCTACGACGCCAGCACCAGCCTGGCGCATCAGACGTTGACCAAGCTGCACGAGCTCGGCCACATTGCCTTCGGACACCAGAGTCAGATCAACCCGGCCGCGATCGCTCAGGCGTTCCCCGACATGGACGAGCGCCATGCCGCCAAGGTCCTCGGGTTGCCGAGGGCCAGCCTCAGCGAGGTGCAGGAGCAGGAAGCCGAGATGCTGGCGCTGCTGCTCGCCTCCCGGCTGGGCTCGGGGCGCGGCACCACGCCGCAGGGCCAGGCCCTCACCGCGACGCTCGGCCACCCGGTGCGCCCGGCCGTCGAGGGGCGGAGGAGCATCTGATGCTGTCCCTCGTCATCCGCGTCGTCATCCCGCTGTCCCTGATCGGCATCAGCCTGTGGCGCCTGCCGGCGGCGGTACGTTCCGGCCGGGCCTCCCGTTCGCTGACGCTGTGCGTCGGCGCGCTGGGCCTGGCGCTCCTCACCAGCTACACCACGATCGACGACGGTCCGCTGCACCACGCGGTGCACAACCTGCCGGTCCTGCTGCGTCACCTCATCGGCATGGCGTCGATCGCGTTGCTGCTGGACTACCTGTACCTCGTGCACGGCAGCCGGGTGCGCGGGCGGCTGCGTCCGAGTTTCGCTGTCACGGCGGTGGCCGGCGCGGCGATGTCGGTGATCTTCTTCGTCCTGCTGCCGCGTGCGGACACCCCCGACGCTGCGCAGGTGATCGTCGACCACCAGGGCGAGCTGTGGGTGACGATCTATCAGTCGATCTTCTACGCGTTCCTGGGCACGTCCATGTGCGCGGGGACCGTGGTGTTCTGGTCCGCGCGCAAGGCCGTGCCGCGCGGCCTGCTGCGCGCCGGGGTGTTCAGCCTCGCCGCGGGCTGTGTCTTCGGTGTGCTCTACACCGTGCTGCACGTGCTGATCATGGCGGCGACGACCGCGGGGATCGCCTACACGCCGGCCATGGACCGTCTGTCGGACCTGACGGTGTCGGTGTCCATCCTGCTGATCATCATCGGCCTGGCGGTCTCTCCGGTGCCTGTGCTGGTGCGTTACGTCCGGGACCAGCGCGCGATCTGGCGCATGTACCCGCTGTGGCAGGCGCTCACCGGCGAGTTCCCGAGCCTGGTCATGGGTGAGTGGCGCTCGCGCTGGCGGGAGCTGTTCAGGACCGGGGACCGGACGATCGACGTGGCGCACATGGCGTTCAGCTGCCGGGACGGCATGAAGGCGTTGGAACCGTGGGCCGATCCGGCGGCGGTGCGGCCGGCCACGATCGGTGCGGACGCGGTGACGGACGCGCTGTGGGTGCGGGCGGCGATCTACCGCAAGGCCTCTGGTGAGGCCTCACCGGCCAAGCCGGGCACGACGTTCGAGGAGCAGGATCTGCGGGCGCCGGCCCGGGAGGTCGAGTGGGCGGTCGCAGTGGCCGGGGAGTTCGGGAAGGCGAGTTCGTGAGCGTGCAGCAGCAGGAGTCCCGTACCTGGAAGACCGCTCGGCGGGTCAGTGACTGGGTGGACCCGAAGAACGTGATCGTCGCGGTGTCGCTGGCGGTCGGCGTGCAGTACGGGTGGAAGGGCCTGGGGTGGGCGGTGGTGGCCATCGTGTTCGCCGCGGTGGTCCCCATGGCGTACATCGTGTACGCGAAGAGTGGTGGCCAGTGGTCGGAGCGGCACCTGGTGGACCGGGTGAAGCGGATGACGGTGCTGCCGGTGATCTGTGCGTCGGCGGCGGCCGGTGTCGCCCTGGAGTGGGCGACGTCGGCGCCGCGTCCGATGGTCGCGCTGACGGCCGCGATGTGGGCGACGATCACGGCGGTGTGGCCGATCACCCGCTGGTACAAGATCAGCGTGCACGCGGCGGTGACGGCCGGGAGCTTCATCATGCTGGCGCAGGCGTACAGCTGGTGGTGGCTGGCCGGGGTCGCGTTCGTGCCGGTGCTCAGCTGGGCGCGGGTTCGGGTGCGTGAGCACACCGTGGGCCAGGTCGCCCTGGGCACGGTCCTCGGCCTGGTGGTGGCCGGCGGGGTGTACGCGTTGGCGGCGGCGCTGTAGGAACGCCTGTGCCGCGCTGAACTGGGTTCAGCGCGGCACGGCTGGCCGGCGCAGTTCGCCGATGAGCGCGGTGATGTCGGGGGTGTCCGGCCAGGTTCCTGCGGCCCGGGCGCAGCGGAGGGTTGCCGGGAGCGGGTCCGCGGGTTCGGGTTCGTCGGGCGCGGTGGGTACTGCGCGTAGGTACGCCGGGCGGTGCCGACGTTGTTGTGGTGGTTCCTCTGGCCTCGTCTGCATGGTCTGCGCCCCCCTTGGCACCGGTCCCTGCTTCTTCGTCACGCACTGTGTGCGGATGATCGTCCCTCAAATTCTTACGCACCGTGGCCGGTCTTTCACAGGGACGATCTGTACCTATAGAAAAGGTAAAATGCAGGTCGGGTTGAAGCATGCCGTCCTGCCGTCAAAAGGGATGCACAGCGCATTGGACAAAACCAGCACCTCGGACAGGGCGGCCCTGAAAGCCTTCCTCAAGCCGATCCGGGCCAAGCTCGACCCCGCCGACTTCGACCTTCTTCCCCCGGTACGCCCCACCGGTAGCGGCCGGCGCGCCCCTGGCCTGGCCCAGGAGCACATCGACCACCTGACCGACCGGGCGCCCGGCACGTACGGCCGGTTCGAGTGCTCCAGCTCCCGGAGCGCGATCCCCCCGGACTACGTCGAGACGGTCGCCCGGATCCTGCGCCTGACCCGCGAGCAGTGGCGCACGCTGTGGCACCTCGTCTACCACCACCAGCCGCCCCACACCCTCGACCCCGAGGACGGAATGACGGTCGGATCCCAGTGGGAGACGATCGTCCACGCGCAGAGCAATCCCGCGTACGTGAACGATCTCGCGTGGAATGTAGTCGCCTACAACCCCGAATTCGCCTCCCTGTTCCCGGACGGAATACCGCCGAAGAACACGATGGAATGGATGGTCCTCTCCCCTTACGCCCGTGAGACCGGCCTGCCCGACTGGGCTTCCAGCTGGCTGCCGATGGTCCTGCCGCAGTTGCGCGCGGCGTGCACCGAGTACCGCCACAACCGCGATCTCGCCGAACTTGAGCGCCGCGTCGAGGACGACCCGGTGGCCGGCCCCGTGTACGCCAGCATGGCCGACGCCTACTACCAGCCCGACGGCGACGTACGCCCGATGTGGCACGCCGGCGAAGACCGGGAGATCACGGTGACGATCTGCCCGGCCATGCCCCTCGGCGCCCTCGGCGCCCGCCTGATGTTCCTGATTCCCGACTACCGGCCCGGCCCCGCGCTGCGCCGTGCTCACCCCCCTAGGAAGGCGGCCCCACCGTGCCGTACGCGTACATAGCCAGACCTCACACCGTGCTCGGGGAGCACCTGGTCACCCGAGAGGAGATGACCGCCGACGTCGTGGCCCGGCATGTCGGCCACCCGCGGATGGGGGTGATCAACCGGGTCCTGGCCAAGTCCCCGTCCACACGGCGTTTCTCGCAGCCGCTGGACGTGGTGCTCTCCGAGCGGCCCTTCGAGGAACGCAACGAGACCGCGGTCGCCGACGTCCTCCAGATGGCCACCAAGGCCTGCCGGGCCGCGCTGGAAGCAACCGGTACCGCGCCGGCCGACGTCGACTGCGTCATCACCACCAGCTCGACCACGGACTGGTTGCCGGGCCTGGACGTCCACCTGATCGGGGAACTCGGGCTGCGGCCGACGGTGTCGAGGGTCCCGATGTCGCAGCTCGGCTGCGGCGGCGGCGCGCACGCCCTGGTGAAGGCGGTTCACTACGTCCGGGCGCACCCGGGCACACGGGTGCTGGTGGTCGGCGGGGAGTCGCTCTCCAGCCTCCACCACCACGGCGACGACCGGATCGAACACTTCATCTACAAGCTGCTGTGGGGCGACTCCTCGGTGGCGACCGTCGTGTCGGACGTGCCGTCCGGACCGGGCCTGGCCGTGGAGGAGACATGGGAGCACGTGCTGCCGGGCAGCACCGCCCGTTACCGCAAGCGGACCGACCGGCAGGGGGTGCACTTCGACAGCGAGAAGTCCGCGCCGCAGTCGGTGAACGACACTGCGCCGGCGCTACGGGAGTGGCTGGCCGGCTGGCCGCTGGACTTCGTGGTGCCGCACGCGGGCGGGGTGTCCATCCTGGACGACCTCCAGCGGGAACTGAAGCTGACAGACGCCCAGTTGGTGCACGCCAGGCAGTCGCTGGACGAGGACGGGAACCTGGGCGGTCCGAGCGTGCTGCGGGTCCTGGAACGCACTTACGCCACTCCCCCGGCCGACGGGGAACAGGGGTTGCTGCTCGGCTTCGGGCCCGGGTTCACCACGGCGGCGCTGCGGGTGCGCTGGGCGGCGTAGGACATGCTGTACGAAGGGCCTGGGATCCGTGGTGAGCACGGTCCCAGGCCCTTCGTCGTGGTCAGCCGCAGAGCTGGTCCTCGATGGCCTGCTTCAGGGCCGTCGTCCACCGGGCCGGTCCACCGGGCGAGCTGGAAGCCCTTACCGGCCCGCGCAGCCCGTTCCCGCTGCTCCCCGAGGAAGTAGAGGCCAGGCCGGGCCCGGATGGGTGGTCAGCGGATGCGGATGCGGCGGCGCAGCCGGATCGGGCGGCGGGCGGTGCGGTTGCGAAGGGGGTGGGGGTCGTCGGTCTCGACGCCGGGCAGGCTCGGGTCGACCAGCATCAGGCCGAGCGCTTCGCGGTGTTCTTCGTCCAGGTGGAGGTGGACCGGGCGGCCGTCGTCCAGAACGAGGTGGACGACGGTGGGCTTGGTCGGGTCGTGGGGGGTGTCGACCTGGTCTGCCCAGGTGACGGTGATCGGGTCCTGCGGCCGGGCCTGGTCCCGGTCGTCGTCCTTGGTGGCGTGGAGCAGGTCGTGGATGCGGCTTGCCTGTTCCCACAGGCTGGCTGCCTCCTGGTCGCTGTACTCGGCGCGCAGGAGGGCGTAGAGGTCCGGGAAGTGCGCGTGGCTGTCCTCGTTGGCCTCTTCGGTGTCGAGTCCCTGGACGGTGGTGCGGTGGCCTGTGGGGATGAGCGGCCAGTGCGCGAGGTCGGGACGGTAGGCGTCGGTGGTGACGGTGGTACCGGGCAGGTGTGCACACTGGTTGATCTGCCAACGCAGGCCGGCAGCAAGGACATCCGCATCGTGCGGGGAGCTGATGGGGCCGATCCTGATGTCACGAAACCCGTTGGGTCGGCGGACGAGTACGGCGTGGAACTGTGCGGCGGTGGTGGCCACGGCGGTCCGTTCTGGGTCGGGGCCGCCCGGGGCGCAGCGGTGGTGCTGCGCCCCGGGGCGGGGGCGTGTGGGTCAGTTCGCGTGCTGGATGGTGAGCCAGTTGATGACGCTGGCCGTGTGGCCGAAGCGGGACAGCAGGTGTGCCAGGGCCATCGCTTCCTCGGGGGTCATGTGCGGGGCGAGGCGGGTGGCAGCGTCGTCCTGGCTCATGTGCTCGGCGAAGGCCTCAAGGACGTCCGTGAAGGTGGCACGGGGCGCCGGGGTGCGCTGGGCGGGGGTGGTGGGGTGGTCGAAGCGGGTGCGGAGCACGGTCTCGCCGTCTCCGGCGTAGCGGTTGCTGTGGTCCCACCCGGCGCTCCTGAAGGCGGTGACGACGGTGGTCATGACGTGGTTCAGCGCCTCGGGGGTGAGGTGGGCGCCGTAGTAGAAGGCCGTGACGTGCTGGTCGTGGTAGGCGAATCGGACGACGAACCGGGTGTCGCTGGG
This sequence comes from Kitasatospora sp. NPDC058478, assembly GCF_042720345.1. NCBI lineage: Bacteria > Bacillati > Actinomycetota > Actinomycetes > Kitasatosporales > Streptomycetaceae > Kitasatospora > Kitasatospora sp. NPDC058478. Next base: position 43,722 of record NZ_JBHXML010000036.1, read on the forward strand.
GAGGTAGGCCATGGCGGAGGCGATCGGGGCGGCGGCGGCCAGGGCGATGTGGGTCTGCGGGGTCTGGGCGGTGGTGGTCATGGTGGGCCTCTCCGTAGGTGGTTCGTTGCCGACACCAGCACACCCTCATAAACAACCTTCATCTTGCAAGTTGTTTATGAGAGGCGGCCCCTCCCCCTTCTCCGGTCCCGGTCGACGCCGTGGCACGGTAGCGGCCGGCGGATCCGACGGCGGGCACGGCAGTCCGTTCCACCAGGAGGTGGTCGACCCCGGGGGACGCAGCGCTGCCGCCGCGCCCCCGGGGGTAGGTCAGTTGGTGGGCTGGGGAACGCAGGTAAGGGGGTCGCAGCGTTCGCCGGGGTCGGCGCCACAGTGGTTGCACGGGGCCCCGTAGGCCTGTTCCTCAGGGATGATCCGATCGCAACCGGGGCAGAGGAAGGCGAGGTTGCCGCGCTGGTTGCCGCAGTCCCAGCACTCTCCGGCCCTGGCGGCCAGGAGCTGTTCGACGGCGGCGAGGCGGGCCAGGACCGGGCCGAGGTAGCCGCCGACCACGTGGGCCAGGTCGTTGGTGGCCGCGCGCAGCACGCGTTCGTCACGGCGCTCGTCCAGAGTCTGCACCAGCCGGATGAGGCGGGTCACCTGGGCGTCGTCGGCCGGGCGGACGCCGGACGGCAGGGCGGTGTAGTCGACGCTCATTCCTCGGCCTCGGGGTCGTAGGTGTCGCGCACCTCGACCGGGGTCACAGTGATGGCGGTGAACGACTCGTGACCGTCGTGGCCGATGTACAGGCTCTGCTCCTGGTCGGGGTCGGCGTCGGCCGGCTCCCAGCGGGTGGAGTCGGCCGCAAGGCGGTAACGGGCGTAGTCCTCGGCGTGCTGCCGGGCGGCGGCCGGGTTGGTGTAGGTGCCGAGGGGCAGGGATCGGTTTCCGGCCCGGTAGTGGTGGAGCGTGGCCGGCGTCTCGCCGGGGTCCTGGTCCTCGGTGACAGTGAAGCGGAAGCGGCGGCCGTCGGTGGTGGTGACCGTGATGGCCCACGGGCCGTTGCCGTCGGCGGGGTTGGACATGTCGACGTCGGTGATCTCGCTGTCCGGGCGGGCCGTGGCGGCGGCGAGGAGCTGGTAGGCGTGGAAGCGGGCGGCGAGGAGGTTCACCGGGCGGCCGCCGTGAGCTCGGCGCGGCAGGCGGCGGCACCGTAGAGCCGTGCCAGGCCGATCATGATGCCGGTGTTGTCGCCGATGCTGCGGGCGTAGGCCAGTGCCTCCGCCAGCTGGACGTGGTCGGCGTCGGTGGCGGGGTGGTTGAAGAGGTGGTGGCAGGTGGGCTTGGGCAGGGTGTCCATGTGCTGTTCCTGGGGCTGGGGCCCCGGGGCGCGGTGCGCGCCCCGGGGTGGGTGGAGTTGGCGATTCAGGCGGTGGCGAGCGTGCTGGTCGCCGGGGCGCAGGTGCACTCGGGGTCGGTTTCCCTGTGCTGGCTGCGCCAGGTGTCGGCGGCGTCGGTGCGGCCGACGGCAGCGAGGAGGTCGGCGATCGCGGCCGCCTCGGGGCAGGACATCGGTCCGACGATGTCGCCGATGCCGTCCCGCTTGCCCATGCACTCGGCGAAGGCGGCGAGGGCGCTGTTCAGGGTCGCGGGTTCCTGACCGGGGATGCCGATGCGGGTGAGGTAGGAGGGGTGGGTGAGGCGGGTGCTGAGAATCGTGACCGCGCGAGGTGAGTCGGGGTCGAAGGGGGCGAGCTGGTTGTTGAAGCCCCATCCCGCCGCCCTGAAGGCGTCGCAGACGGCGTGGGTGATGACGGTCCGCAGCTCGGCGCTGACCCGGTTGCTGTAGACGGCGGTGACGCTGTCGTCGTGGTAGTTGAAGACGACCGGGAACGGGGTGCTGGTGGGGATGTTGGCGAGCGCGTCGGCGATGGGCTGGGCGGCGTCGATGGTGGTGCGGCGGTACAGCGCGCGGCGTTCTGCGGCGGTGATCATGGTGGGCCTCTCTCTGGCGTCCGGTGGGCGCTGGTTCCCTGGGAAGGGCGGCCCCGGAGGGCCGCCCGGCCTGCGGCTTAGTCGGCGGTCGTGGTCTTGACGGCCGGACAGTCGGGCTCGTGGCAGGACGGGGTGGACGGGCAGCAGGGGTCGCAGGTGCAGTTGGAGAGGTCCACGGTGGGGTCCGTTCCGGTTGGGGGCGGTTCGTTGTCGGTGGCATCACCCTCTCATAAGCAACATTCAATTTGCAAGTTGTTTATAAGGGTGGAGGTTGGCCCCGAGTCTCGGGACCAAGGCCGGCCCCGGGGACAACCCCGGACAGGACCGGCCCCGGGGCAACACCTCAAGGGACCCTGCTGCGCCCCGGGGAGGGGCGCAGCAGGCAGCGGCTGGTCCGACTTTCCTTACCGGATGGCGCTGTTGGCTTCGATGAGGTCGGGCAGGACGTTCAGGGCGGGGGCGTTGTGCACTTCGGTGCCGTTGCGCATGTGACCGCCCCGATAGACGAGGTCCCCGCCGGAGTAGCCGCCGTGCCAGGTGCACGTGACCATCCACAGGCCGGAGCGTTCCGGGTGCGGCTGGTGCTCAACGTCGGGGCGGCGCAGGTCAAGGACCACGGAAACGTGTTTGGCGTGTACCGCCCTGTTGTTGCCGTGGGACCAGCGGATGTCAGCGGTCCATCCGTGTGTGCGCGCGTGCTGCGCCAGGCGGCCGGCCTTGGTGGGCAGGGCGTAGCCCGACGGTGCGATGGCGTAGAGGGTGCGGAGCCGGGCGTTGATCACGGTGATGCGGTGATCGTCGTAGGAGGTGCGGACGCGAAAACCGAGGCGGCTGGCCAGCTCCTTGGTGAGGGCGCCGATTTCGGCGAGGACACCGTCGGAGGTGGCAGGGGCAACGTTCGGGACGGACATAGCGAGTCTCTTCCGGGCGGGCCCTGCTGCGCCCCGGGGAGGGGGTCGGAGCGCAGCAGGGGGCGGGGTTACGGGGCGGTGGGGTTGGCGGTGATGACGGCGCGTACGGCCTTGAGGGAGGGCACGTAGTGGGTGACCGGGTGGTCCGGCGTCCGGGCGAGGACACGGCCGAAGAGGCGGACGCGGCCGGGGGCGCAGTAGCGGGAGTGCCAGCTGATCGAGTACGTCCAGCGGTTGGACCGGCGGTGGGCTGCTTCGGCCGGGGCGAGGAGGCGGCTGACCTGGACCGTTACCCAGGGGCCGTCGTCGGCCTGGCAGAACCACTGCACGTACGGCTTCCAGCCGTTGGCCTTGGCGTGGTCGATGAGGCGGGTAGCGGCCTTGGGCAGTGCGTAACCGGCCGGGGGGAGCGCGAGAAGGGGCTCCAGCTCGCGGATGAACTCGACGTGGTTCCTGCGGTCGGCGTCGGTGCGGTTGTCCGGGTGGATGCGCCGCAACTCGTGGACTGCGAGGAACAGTTCTTCGATCCTCGCTGCGACGGCGGGGGTGCGGACGGTGTCGGTCACGGGGGGGTGCCTCTCTCCGGCTGTTGGGTGGCGGGGCGGGGGCCGGGCCCGCCGGTGGGGCGGGCCCGGCGGGCGGTCAGTGGGAGAGGAGGTCGGCCAGCAGGGTGACCGGGTCCGCGAGGTCTGCGGCGGGGATGTCGGGGTTGGTCACGAGGGTCATCGGGTCGCCGGGGAAGCGCAGGGTGGGGGCGGTGGGGGTGGTGTCCTCGCGCTCGATGAGGTAGCGGGTGCGGTGGACGGTGTACCCGGTGATGCGGTCGATGCGCAGGTCGCGGCGCTCGCCGGTGGTGCGGTCCATGGCCTTGACCAGGACGTTTCCGGCCTTGCTGACGGTGAAGTCGTAGATCTCGATGGTGCGGACGGTGGTGGTGTTGTCCTCCTTCACGTAGGAGACGGTGACGGGGTGCTGGCGGTCCATGGCCTTGATGAGGCGGGTGGTGGTGGTGGCGGTGTCGGTGGCGCGGATCATCGGGGTCCCCTCCCGGTTGGTGCCGGTTCGTTGTCGGTGGCACCACCCTCTCATAAACAACTTTCAAGTTGCAAGTTGTTTATAGAGGTGATCTTGAACCCTGCGCCGGCCTCCCACCCCGGCCACTCCGGCCGGCTCCCGACCGGTGCCGCGCCCCCGGTATCACCCGCAACCGGCCCCGCCCCCGTGCTGCGCCCTGTCGACGGGGCTGGGCGGGCGGTGCCGCCCCGGCGGACGGCCAGGGCGGCACCGGGGAGCGTCAGGCCGGGGCGATCAGGAACCGGCTGTGCTCCCCGAACTGGCCGGGCTGCTCGGTGAGGGTGGCGTGGTGCTCGCGGGCGAAGTCGACCAGCGCTGCGCGGGTCGCGTCCCGGGCGCCGCCGTCGGCCCACGGGTCCTGGCCCGGCTGCTCGGCGGCCAGCGCCGCAACGTGGGTGAGGTGCCACCAGTAGACGTGGACCGCGCCGCCGTGGACGGAGGCGACAACACCGCCCCGGGCCGCGTGCGGGCCGCCGAACTCCAGCATGTGCTTGCCGTCCGGAACGTTCTCGGCGGCCGCGAGTGCCGTGCGCACCGGGGCGAGCAGGGCTGCGACCCGCTTGCCGAAGGCCTCGTTGGCGTTCATGATCGCCTCGGCCTCGGCGTCCGTTACCGGGATGTAGTGGGACGGCTCCCCCCGCCCGATGGCGTAGGTGATGGTCACGGAGCCGTCCGGGTAGCGCTCGGAGACGTTGTCGCCGTGGTTGGCGGCGGCGTGCACGGACTCCGCCGGAGACAGCATCCAGCCGCCGCGCTCGGTGCGGATCTTGAAGTAGGTGTGGCTGCCCATGGGAGGCCTTCCTCGGGATGTTGGGGTGTTGACGGGCGGTTGGCGGGCGCCCCGGGACGACGGTCCCGGGGCGCCCCAAACGGGCTCGTGCTACGCCTCGCGCAGCGCCGCCGCGAGGAGCCCGGGGACGTTCCACCCGGAGATCTCGACCGTGACCCCGAAGCACGCGCCTTCGCTGACCGCGCAGGACCCCTCAGCGGAGTGGACGACCCCGATTCCGGACGGCGCGTTGAGCGCCTTCGTCCACGCCACCCACTGGTCGATCGACTCGGGCCGGATCATGATCTTCAGCTGGTCGATTCCGATGTGCACGCTGTGGGGCGCTATGAGACTGCCGTCCGCCACCAGCGCGAGGAGATCCGCGTAGGCGCGCAGCGCGGGGGACGCCATCGGAGTGCTGCTGAGCGTCTCGACGGTGTCGGCAAGGGGCTGGCCCTGGTCGATGAGGCGGCGGACGCCGTAGGCGATCCGGACCGTTCCGGCGATGGGCGGCAGTTCGTGCGCGCCGCTGGGGCTCGGCTCGGCGAGGTGCACGGTGAGGGTGTCGCCGCTGACGGTGAGGTGGCTGAAGGTGTAGGGGACGGGCGACCAGTTCCTGAAGGTGCCGGCGTGGTCGATGGACGGGATGCGGATGCTGTCGCCGTGGACGAGGGCGTAGTAGGAGACGTGCTCGAAGATCCTGTCGTGGTTGTCCATGGGGTCCCTCCCGGTGGTGCCGGTTCGTTGTCGGTGGCACCACCCTCTCATAAGCAACTTTCAATTTGCAAGTTGTTTATAGCTTTCGAGTGGCCCCCTCCGGGCCACGGAGTCAACTCACCCACGCTGACCTGCAACGATGCACCAACTCCGCTACGCCACAGACGCGCTGCCACATCCACCACCAAGCCCCTCGGCCATGGCTGGTGGCGCGGTCAGGCGGGCGCGGGACCTCCGGGGGCCGGTCGTCCGGCCTGGGTGCGTCGAAGGGCGGCGGCGGCACCTCCGGCTGAGCGCTTCTCCTGGGCGCGGTCGGCCTGGTCGTGCTCCCACAGGCGGAGGAGGCGGTCCTGCTCGGTGGGGGTGAGAGCGTAGGCGGCTCGGCGTATGAGGCTGTCGAGGTGTGCGCGCTCGGTCGCGGTGAGGGGCATTGGAGTCGGCTTCTTCGCCATGTTCGGTCTTCCTGCTTGTGGGCGGTGCGGAAGGTGAGCGCCGAGGACAGCAAGAAGGCCAGCGCCGAGGAGGGCGCCGGCCAGGACCAGCCACGGGCTGACGGTCACGCGGTGGGGACCCGGTGGACGGCCGTGTATACCTTGTTCCAGCGGCCGGAGCGGCCAAGGAACATCAGCTCCCACTGGTCGGCACGCTCGTCCCACCGGTACTCGCGGGGGTCGGGCAGGTGGCGGCTGTCGTGCTCGGTGGCGGCGTGCTGGGCGGCTTCGAGGGTGGTGGTGACGGTGATGGGTCGGTCGCCGCTCATGACGACGTAGGCGTTGTGGTTCACGGTGTGCTCCAGCGGCGGTGGTTGGGGCCTGCCGCCGGGTGACGGCAGGCCGGGGCGAGTCAGCGGGAAGCGTCGACCGCGTCCGATGCGGCGGCGATCACACAAGCTGCGTCCTCGTCGTGAGTCAAGCCCTGTTGAACGCGTACTCGGCGATGTCCATGGGCCAGCGGGGGTCGTAGAACTCGATGACGACGGCGTTGCCGTCCTGGGTGGCCGTGTTGCTGCGGCCGCCGAACGGGGCGTGTTCGGCAACGACGTCAGCGGCGACCTCGGGGGTCAGGCAGATCAGGCGGGTGGTGGCCACGGTGGTCTCCTCGGTTGGGGCCGCCCGCGGGCGGCGTCCGGTGTCAGGGGTCAGCTGGTTGTGGTGCGGGCGGCGAGGAGGAGTTCGGCGGCGCGCTGGGCACCGTTGAAGTGGAAGATCTTGTTGTCGCTGTATGACTTCTCGCACTGCTCTTCGGCGTGACGCCGGATCAGCTCGGCGGCCTCTGTGAAGTGCTGGGCGCGGGCGGCGGCCAGCTCGGTACGGAGCCGGTCGATCTCGCCGAGGAGGCGTCCGACGTCGGTGACGTCGCGCCAACCGGGGTTTGTGGTGCGTTCGAACCGGGCTCGGATGTCGGCGAGGTCGGGGAGCGGCGGGGTGTCGGTCACTGGGCACCGCCGGCGGCGCGCTTGAGGACATCGGCGGCGGCGGCCCACTGCTCGTGCCGCTCCCAGTCGCTGGGCCGGAGGTCGTCCTCGTCGATCTCGTCGAGCCGGCTCTTCGAGGCGGTGGTGATCAGCATGCACCCCTCGTTGAGCACCTCGACACGGTAGGCGTCGAGCAACTTGGCAGCCTGGTCGGGGAGTTTGAACGAGACGTGGAAGGCGCGCTCGATCTCCTGGCGGGCGGTGCGCTTGGGCATCTGGTCTCCGTGGTGGGTGTGTGTGACGGCCGGTGGGTGCCGGCCGCCGGGGGTGGTCAGGCGTCCGGGAGTGTGGTGACGTAGGCGGCCTTGGTACGCCAGACGTGGCCACACTCGCCGCACCTGACCTCCGAGTAGTCGGACGGGGTGAGCCGGTAGCCGTTGAACGCGGACCGGTTGGCGTTGCGCAACTGCACACGCCAGCGCGGCCGGTGCGTCTTGTCGCGGCAGGTGTTCCCCCCGCTCACGCGGCGACCCAGTACTTGGAGCCGGTGCCGCCGAGGAACCAGACGCGGTCGCTGTCGGGGCTGGTGACGCGCCAGCCGCCACTGGTGCCAGCGATGGTGACGGTGATCAGGTCGCCGACAGGGCCCTTGTTGCCGCCGCGGGTCCAGAGGGTGATGACGTCGCCAACTCGGGCGCCCTTGAGGGTGCGGTACTTCAGGGGCGTGGCCTCGTGGACCGGGGTCGGCGCGGTGTGCTCGGCGATCTCCTCCGGGGTCGCGCGGCGGATGCGGACGTCCCGGCCGTCGCGGTACTTGATGATCGCGCCGCTACGGGGGCCGCACGACATCTCGCGGATGGTGCGCTCTACGGCCTCGTCCATCTGGCCGGCGTTGATCTCGTCGAGGGCTTCGCGGGTGATGAGGGTGGTGGTGCTGTTCTCGGTGCGGATGTGAGTGAGGTTCACGGTCTTCTCCGTTGGGGTGGGTGCCGCCCGGCGTGCAGCCGGGCGGCGGCGGTTGAAGCGGTGTGTCACTCGGCGTCGCACATGCACAGGGTGGTGTCACGGGTGGGCTTGGCGGTGCGGGTGGACTCGGCTGCGTGGGAGGGGGCCGTAATCACCCAGCACCGTTCGAAGTCGAAGCCGCAGTCGTTGCAGGTCTCGGTGCGCCATTCGGTTGCCATGTGAGGTCCTTCCGGGGTGGGTTCGTTGCCGGTAGGAACACCCTCACATAAACAACCTTCATTGTGCAAGTTGTTTATGTGGGCTCGTGAGGAACCGTCCGCTCCCGGCGCCGGCGTTGTGCGTCAAGGGAGGCCACGCCCTCGGGCAACCGGGTCTGGGACACGGGGCGCGGCGCGCGGGAGCAGGTCGCGGCGTGCGGCATGAAGCGCCTCTCGTACGGCTCCTGGGGCCGGTCGTCGGTGGGAACGCGGGAACGCCAGGTGCCGGTGTGGTCGAGCCGGGCGACGACGTTGCCCTGGACGTCGGGCTCGGGGTTGACCAGCTGTCGGCGGGCGGCCTGGGTGATGGTGGTGCGTACGGTCTCGAGGCAGAGTGCGCAGCGGGTGAGGCCGTGGCGGGAGACGGTACTCATGCCGCGGCGGTGCTGTTCTCGTCCTCGGGCGGCAGGCCGCGCTCCAGGCGGGTGTGGTCGAGGAGGCCAGCGAACTCGGCGGGGTGCCGGCCGATGAGGAGGTCGACGGCGCTGTCGCGGGCTTCAGCGGCCTGGCGGCGTGCGAGGGCGTCGGCGGCGTATCGGCGGACGGTGATGGGGCTCGGCTTGCTCGGGGTGGTGGGCGGGGCGGGAAGGAGCTGGCGGGCCTCGGAGTGGAGGGCGGTGAGGAGGGTGAGGCGGGCGCGGGCGGTGCGGCGGGCGCCGGTCGGGCCGGTGGTCGCGGCGCTCGCGGCGGCGCGCAGCCGCTTGAGGACGTGCAGCCAGGTGGGTACGCAGCGGGGGTCGCGCAGGGCGGCGGCGAGTTCGGGTGCGAGGAGGCGTTCGGCGTCCTTGACGACCAGGTACTGCTGGACGTCGCGCGGGCGGGCGTTGAACCAGGCCACCAGGGCGTCGTGGTCGAGCGGCCGGCCGTCGGGCCCGGTAGGAACGGCGACGACGCGCGGGGGCTTGGTGGTGATGTGGAACCAGTCGCAGGCTCCGCAGAGGTAGGACCGCTGGCGGCGGTAGCCGAAGAGGATCGCGCGCGGAGCGGCGGCCTTCTCGGCGGCCTCGGCGGTGGCGTAGCGGTCCTTGTCGGGGTAGAGGGGGCACGGCTGGGCGGCTGCGGCAAACTGGGCGAGGTCGGTGTTCACCGGTGGTCCTTCCGGTACGGGTCGGCCCCCGCTGCGCCGGGGCGGGGCGGGGGCCGGGGCGGTTGGGGGTGGGGTCAGAACGGGGGGATCTGGTCGGGGTCGATGCCGAGGGCGTGCAGCAGCTTCGTCATGGCATCGATCGGGCCGGAGCGCTTCGCGTCCACGACGTTCTCGTACGCGGCGATCGCGAGGGCCTGGATGTCCGGGCCGGGGAGCGGTGCGGGTGCGAGGGGGATGGTGGTGCCGTCGGGCAGTACGACGGCGGTGCGGATGTCGAGCTGGTCGAAGTAGGGGGCGAAGAGGTCGTCCAGCTGCTCAACGGTCTTTCCGGCCAGGGATGCGGGGTCGAGCGGGATGTGCTGCTGGCCGTGGATGGTGAGCAGGACGGTGGTGTCGGCCATGGGGTCTCTCCTTACCGGGAGTTGTGCAGTACGTCGGCGAAGCTGAAGGCGACGTCGGCGATGGCGAGCAGGGTGTACAGGGCGATCTCGCGCGGCGTCAGTGCGGTGGCCGGGGCGGTGGCGGCCGTTTCTCCGGGTTCCGGGGCGGTGGTGTCGGTCACTGGGCGTCTTTCCGGGAGGCGGGGGCCGGGGTGTACTCCTCGGCGCCGTCGGGGATGTAGCCGTGACCGCCGCAGTGGTTGCAGGCCCGGACGCCGATCTCGGAGTCGATCAGGCCGGTCCAGTAGGCGTACTGGGTGTCCCAGTCGGCGAGTGCGGCGGCGTAGTTGTCGGCGTGCACCGACGGGGGGACGGGCAGGACCAGCTTGCGCTTGACGGTGACCCGGACGGTCTTGGGCCGCCGCAGCTTCTTGCCGGTCATCCAGTCGGTGTCTTCCTGGCGGGTCACGGGCCGCTCGAACGGCACGTCGACCTCGACGCACAGCTGGCCGTCGACGCCGTCGTACTTGGCCTTGGAGGTGCTGACGCCGAAGAGGCCAGGGGTCCGCTTCTTGGCGTGGGCTTCGACGGCGGCGCGCAGGCCGGTGAGCTTGCCGGGCAGCCACCACCGGAACTCCGGGTGGCTGGTGAGGGCGCGGGGCAGGTCGGCGACCCAACGGGGGTCGTTTGTGGCGGGGGGCTGCTCGCCGCTGCCCAGGACCAGCCACGGGCCGCACGCCACCTCCTCGGTGACGGGGTCCTGGTCCTGCGTGACCGGGTCGTAGATGCGGTAGGGGTGGTCACCGTCCTCGTCACGCAGAGCCCGGTACTCGGCGGGGGTGAGGGTCGACTTGTACTTCGCGGACTCGTAGCCGGGGTCGGTCAGCGTGTAGCCGGTGATCTCCGAGCGGGGCGTCCAGGTGGCGGTGACGGTGGTGATCTCGCGGTCGGCGGCCCACCAGCCGCGCCGACCGGGGAGCGGGGTGAGCGGGTGGCCGTCCCCGTGCAGGGCGTCGGTGGCGCTGGCCCTGCCTCCGTTGCGCTGGTCCCAGAACACGACGGAGGGCAGGTGGTAGAGGTAGCGGGCGCCGTCGCGGATGGCGAAGTGCTCGCGCGGGTCGGTGGGCTGGGTGTGGGTGGTCATCGGGTCCTCAGAAGAAGGGTGGGGCCGGCCCCGTCCGGTGGGCGGGGCCGGTGGGGTGGTCAGTGGTCGGTGTCGGCGATGGTGCGGCCGGTGGCGCGCAGGATCGAGGCGACCTGTTCCATGTGGCTGGGGTTCCAGTCGGCGCCGCTCAGGAGGTTCTGGAGAGCATCCAGGGCGGCGTCGGAGTCGAGCGGGGGCAGCGGGGTGGGGATGAGGGCCGCGAGGGTGTCACGGACGGCCTGGCAGGTGGTGGGCGAGGGGGCCTTGGGCCCGGCGGCGATGTCGCGGGCGGCGGCGGTGATCACGCTGTCGGTGGCCTGCTCGGCGGCGTGGACGAGCTGTTCGCTCAGCAGGTGGTCGATGATCCGGGCGGTCTTGCGGGCGCGGTGGTACTCCTCGTAGCGCTCCTGGGGCCATCCGGCCGGGAGGCGGGGAGTGGTGCGGGGCAGGACGAGCAACGGGTTCTCCTCAGTGGTCGTCGCGGATCGCGGCGGCGACGTTGTTGATGGCGTCGGCGATGGCGAGCAGGGCGTACGTGTTGGCCTCGCGGATCGTCAGTTCGGCGGCCGGGTTGGTCTCGTCGTGCTGACTCGGGATGTCGGCGGCCTGGGCGAGGAGGCGCCGGACGGTGGCGTTCAGGCTGTTGGCGGCGGGCGACGTGTCGGTCATGGTCTTCTCCGTAGGGGTGACGGCGTCTGGGGCCCGGCGGCAGCCGTCCGAACTCCTGCGTCGGGCGGGTCGCCGCCGGGGGTGTGGGGCCGCGCCCCCGCGGGGGGGGGCGGGGGCCCGCCACGTGGGGGTGGGGGGAGGGGCGGCGGGGGGTGGGGGGAAGCGGGCGAGTGGTGGGGGGGGGGGGGGGGGGGGGGGGGCGGGGGGGGGGGGGGCCCCCCCCCCGGGGGGGGGGGGGGGGGGCGCGGCCCGGTCTGGTGGGGGTCAGGCGCTCGGCGGGAGGGCGAGAAGCGTGCGCTTGGTGCCGGTGGGGTGCGGGACCGCGAGGGCGAGCGCGCGCAGTTCGGCGAACTCGTTCACCGGGTTCGTGATGGGCGAGTAGATGACGGTGCCCGCCGGGACGATGCCGTGGAACTCGACGGCGATGATGCGGATCTGACCGATCGGGATGGCCCAGTTGCGGGCGTACTCGGCGACGATCGCGCGGATCGCCGGGAGGTGGGTTTCGGCGTCGGCCCGGTCGTCGGCCTCGTGTTCGGTGCCGGGGATGACCGGGTCCTCCCACGGCTTGCAGGTACGGCTGATGTCGATGGCGCGGATGACCCAGTCAGTGATGGGGCGGGTGGGAGCGGTGGTCACGGTGGTCCTTCCCGGTTGGGGCCGGTTCGTTGTCGGTAGCCACACACTCTCATAAGCAACCTTCAATTTGCAAGTTGTTTATGGCGTCCCGGGACTCCCCCTTCACCCCTCGCGGCGCCGGGCCGCGTCCACCACGGACACGGCCCGGCAGCCGGTCAGGCAGTGGCGGCGAAGCGGCTGTCCACCGGGAGGCCGGCGTCCTGGACGGGGTACAGGGCGGTGCGCGCCACCCTGACGCCCTGGTACCCGATGGCGACGATCTGCACGAGGAACAGCGGGACGGCATGGGCGCCGGCGTAGTCGATTGCGATCTGGCGGATCTCCGGCAGGTACTCCAGCGCCTCGGCCTCGTTGGCGGCGAGGTACTCGGTGTCCGGGACGACCGTGTTCCCGCCCGGGCTGAACGGCCGGCTGACGTCGACGGCGCGGATGACCCAGGACTCGGCGGTGCGGGCGGTGGAGGTCAGGGAGGGGAGGGAGGAGGAGGTCATGAGCGGGCGTGTCCTTCCGTGGCGGGGTGGGGCGTTGCGGGCTGGGGGGTGGCCGCCGTGCCGGGCGGGTCGTCCGGTACCTCGGTGACGACCAGGTCCAGGCGCCCGCCCTTCACGACGGGGCCGATCTGCGCGTCCACGCCGAGGAGGTGGGTGTGGTCGTCGTCGGGCAGCACGCCGACGTCGACCAGGCCGTCGATGGCCGCCTTCGCCGAGGGGTACCAGTTGTGCGGGTCGAGGCGGCCGCCGCGGGCGGGGTGGACCACGAAGGTGATGCGGGCCCGGACCAGGGGCGGGACCTTGTGGTGGCGGGCGGTCCAGCCGGCCGCGTCCCTGATCGCCCTGGACTTGCGGGCCTTCGCGCTCCAGTGCAGTCGTTCGTTGGCGTTGAGGAGCTGGAGGTTGGACGGCAGTGGCAGGACGTACTGCCGGGCAACGGTCACCATGCCGTGGCCCTGGCGGCCGCGAGGGTGACGACGCCGGCCGGGTGGCCGGTGCAGTCGGCGGCGTTCTGGAGGTCGGCGGCCAGGCCGCGGGGGCCGGTGACGGGGAAGGTGTGCTCGGTGCCGCAACCGCCGACCACCCGGGCGGTGAGCGGCGGTTGGGTGCCGGCGGCCGGACGGTAGGTGAAGCGCAGGCCGTGGCCGTCGTAGTGGGCGGTGCCGTCGGGAGCGCCGGTCCATCCCGGATGCGGGGCGTGGATCCCGAGGGCGCCGGTGTGGAGGGTGGCGTACGCGGCGACCGTCTCGGCGGCGTCGGCGGCGTGCTGGCGAACCAGGGCGGGGGTGGAGAACCAGGGCGAGGAGCCGGCCGAGCTCACGCGGGCATCCCTTCGGCGGCGGCGTCGCGGCGGACGCGGATGGCGGTGGCGAGCAGCGCCGCGGTGTTGGCCAGGCGCTCGAAGGCGGCCGGCTCGCCGGTGAGGTGGCCGAACGGGCCGGCGAGGGTGCCGGTGATCACGCCGTCGGAGCGGCGGGTGATGTGGGCGCTGGTGTGGTCGTCGGGGAACAGCATGGTGGTGCGGACGGGTTCGGCCGGGCCGGTGGCGGCGGTGTCCCAGTAGGCGACGGCAACGGCGAGGCCGGCGGCGGCGGCGTTGTAGACGCGGCGCAGTGTGCGGTGGAGGGTCGGCATCGGTGGTGTCTCCCGGGTGGTGGGGCCGGGCCGCCCGGGGCGGGCGGCCCGGCGGGTGGTCAGGTGAGGGTGTCGGCCAGGCGCAGGAGGCGTCCGATGACCTCGTTGTCGGTGGCTCCGTCGACCCAGTAGGCGATGCGTTCGATGGGGTCGGTGATCAGGTCGGGGTCGAGGCTGTCGGCGAGGGCCTGGACGGCGGGGCCGGTGCGGGGGTCGTCGAGGAGCAGGTCGCAGGCGTCTGCGGCGGCTTCGGGGGTGGCGGCGGTGAAGGCGGCAGGCAGGTCGCCGGGGTGGGCAGCGAGCCAGAGGGCGGCCATGGGGTCGAGGGCTGCGGCGGGTCCGGCTCCGGCCCAGGCGAGCGGGTCCCAGAGGTCGGGGTAGCCGTCGGGGGCGGCGAAGCTGGTTTCGGCGCGCCAGATGCCCCGGTCCCGCAGCAGTGTGGCGGCGGCTATGAGGTCGTGGCGAACGGTGTCGGGCAGGGCGGCGGTGCTGGCGGGCATGGCGGGGTGGTTCCTCCGGCCGGTCTCGGGCAGGGCGGCGGGCGGGGTGATTGCGCGGCAATCGGTGCGACGGCCGGGCGCACGGGGAGAGGGTGTCGACCGCATCCCGTGCGCCCGGCCTGCTGATGTCCGGTCCGGTCCCGGGAGCCCCGGGAGGGGGGTTGGGCTCGACCGGGGCCGGACCGGAGTCTGGGGTGGCTACTCGCCGTACTCGCGGATGTAGTCGGGCATGCAGTCCGCGCAGCGGTAGCCGTGGTGGGTGTTGTGCAGGCTGTGCTCGTCGGCAAGGACGGGGCAGTCGCCGTCGAGGCCACGGCAGCGGGCGAGTTCGGCGCCGGGCGGCAGGTCGATGCCGAGGATCTGGGCGCCGAGCAGGGTGACCAGGCGGCGCTGGCGCGTGTCGGTGAGGCCGTACTCGGAGTCGAGGAGGCCGAGCAGGTGGTCGATCTGGGTCTGCTGCTCGTCGGTGAGCTCGTCGTAGCGGGCGGTGTCGGGGCGGGTCTCGATCGCGAGGACGACGGTGGTGAAGGTGGCGGTGGCGAAAGCCATGACGGTGGTCCTTCCCGGTTGGGGCTGGTTCGCTGTCGGTGCCCTCACCCTCTCATAAGCAACCTTCAATTTGCAAGTTGTTTATGGCGTGCTCCGAACACGCCGAAGCCCCCCGCACCGACAAGAGGTGCGAGGGGCTCCGACAGCAACGACCCGACGGCCGCTCAGCTCAGGTACGTGTCCCGGTGGATCTCCAGCATGTCCGACAGCGAGTACAGCGCCGCTCGCGGCGTCCCCCAGTTCCGGATGCCGTACCGCTGCACCAGCCGCCACAGCGTCGTCGGCGACACCGTGCGGCCGGACTGGGAGATGAACGCGGCGATGGCCCGCAGGTCCTGCAAGTCGGTCGGCGGAGCGGGCGGTGGGACGGCGGAGAGCATGAAGGGATCCTCGGTCAACGGGACGGCCAGGCGACGGCGCCGGCCAGGGTCACAGCAGAGCGCCGCTCCGCTCAGATCGCGGTCTTCAGCGCCGACCGCTGCCCTCGCTGACGGGCGACGGCGAGCTGGGCCAGGGTCCACGTACGGGGGGCGCCGCCCTCGGCGGTGACGGCACAGTGCCGGTTGACGCACGACACCTTGCGCAGCGCGCGCACCCACACCAGGCCGACGGTGCCGCACTGCGGGCAGGGCTGCGCGCGCACCACCGAGGTGTCCCCCATGTGCAGCGCGCTCTCGACAGCGCTGCGCCACGCCATGGCGTCCAGGTAGGCCTGCCAGTCGCCGCCCAGTTCGGCCGCGCGGCGGCCGGCCTCCCGGTAGGCCTCGGACCGGTCGGCCGGAGCCGGCTGCGGTTCGGCCTGGGCTGCGGCGCGGGCCTGGGCGATGAAGTCGCTCACGGCCGAGTCCGAGTCGGCGATGTGCTGGAGGAGCTCCACGTTCACCGGGGCCGCGCCGGCCGGGCGCCCGCTGCCGGTCCGGGTACCGGCCCGGGAGGGCTGGGTGCGGGCCAGCCACTCGGGGCTGTCCAGTTCGTTCAGGAGCCGTGCCGGATCCGGGTACTGCCGCCGTCCTGCCTGCCGCGGTGTCGTCATCGCGTATGCCCCCTGCCCCTCGGCCGCTGTCCCTCGGGCCGCACGGTGCTGACGCCGTACGCGGCGGCGAAGGGACGTAGCGGAATGATCACGTCCAGCTAAGGAGCCATCATGGCAGACACACATTCGGGTCTGGAAGGTTCGAAACTGAACAAACTCGGCGTCAGAGCTGGTCCGGCACCTGGATGCCCTCGATCAGGAGGCCCTTGAGGTAGGCCGCGGCGGCCGGCGGGACCTCGCCCTCGGCTTCGGCGCCGTCCAGGAGCAGGGCGACGGTCGCCAGCGCGGTCCGGTGGGCGTCCGCGGTGGAACCGTCGCGCAGCGTCCGGCCCTGTTGGCGATAGACCGCTTCCCAGTACTCGGCGGCCGTCCCTTCGACGCCGGCCGACCCGCCGCCTGACCTGCGCCACAGCGGGGTGACCGTCGCGAGGTCGTGGTCTGACGATGCGGCAGCCTGGCCGGTCATGGGCATCTCCTCATCCGGCAAGGGGGGAATGTCGCTCGGGCCGCCGGTGAGCCATGGCTAGCGTCGCAAAAGATCACCGTCAAGCGCTACACACGCAGGTTAAATGGCGCACAAATGACCCTCGGACACCGGGGCTGTGGCTCTGTGTAGCAGCGGAAAGGGGCGTGCCCTTCCAGGCAGGACCAGTTCAGAGCTACCGACAACGAACCGACCTCAACCGGGAAGGGCACCGAGAGTCGCCCATGGCCCGCGTATCACCGCATAGCCCGTGCAACACGGTGAGTGTAGCCGGATCTCATTTCATGCGGTACTCACGTGATTGCGCGGCAATCACTGCCAGCTCACTGCCAGCTCACTGCCAGCTCACTGCCGGCTGAATCCGAGGGCCTTGATCACTGCGGCGTACTCGGTGGTGACGTCCGCAGCGCGGTCGAAGAACGGCAGGGCCTTCTGGTGGCTGTAGGCCTCGGGCACCTTGGTAGACCGACGGATAGTGGGCAGGAACAGCTCCTGGTAGGTCGCTTCGGCTTCGTTCTTGGCGTCGTCGTAGACGGCGCCGGCACTTCGGTTGGTGGGGGTGTCGACCATGAGGACACCGGCGAGCTGGGGGTTGGCCCCGTTGGCTCCGAACGTGCTCTGAACGCGGGCGATGGTCTGTTCAATGCGGGTCAGGGCCCGGAGCTCCTTCCAGCCCGGCTTGACGCACACGATCACTTCGCCGGCGGCGACCAGAGCGTTCACGACAACCAGTCCGAGGTTTCCCGGGCAGTCGAGCAGGACGACGTCGTAGTCGTCGACGACGGAAGCAAGTGCATCGCGCAGCCACATCTCCCGGCCCATCATCGTGGTCAGGGTCTGTTCGGCGTTCTCCAGCTCAACGGACTCGAGGACCAGGTCGAGGCCTTCGATGCGCTTGCTGTTCTCGTCGTCGGCCGGTCCGGCGTAGGCCGAAACGATGGCGTCGCTGATCTTGATCTTCTTGTTGACCAGCACGTCGTGGATGGTGGCCTGGCCCTCGATCTCGTCCGGCTGGTCGTAGCCGAGGGACGCCGATCCGTCGCACTGGGAGTCGAGGCCGACGAAGAGGACGCGGAAACCGTACTTGGCGAGCCAGGCCGCGATGGTGACGGCTGAGGTGGTCTTTCCGGCGCCGCCGGACTGGTTGGTGAAGGCGATGATGCGTGCCACTGGGGTCTCCCACAGGGTCAGGGATGAGGGGCGGGCCATGGCGGTTCTGGCCTGCCGGCAGAAGGTGATTGCGCGGCAATCACTCACACCCGAAGGCAACGAGACGTCGCGGTAGCGGGGCGGTGGGGTGCTGCTGCGCGGGGGCGTCCGGGCCCGTACCGAGAGGCTTGAGGTGCACGTTCTCGATGGGCAGTCTCGGCGGTCAGCCTGGAGCGTGACGGGCGAGGTCGGACATCTGGTTCGAGCGAACGGTACACCGTTCCTTCGGAACGGGGCTACCCGCCCCGTCGAGTTCACCCGACGGGGCGACAGGTTTCACTCTCTAGGCTGACAGCGAGGCCAGAAGCGTACGGACGCTCTCCAGCTCCGATGCGGTCAGGGCGTCGAAGACCGCCTGGGCCACGTCCTCGGGGTTGCCGGAGAGCACCAGGGTCCGATCCGGAGTACGGGCTGATTCGCTCTCGACATGAGGTTCGGTCCCGGCGTCCGAGTCCGCCTTCGAACCGCGCTGCGCCGGCATCTCGGCGACCTGGGCGTCGTCGGTGATTGCCGCGCAATC
The DNA here is from genome assembly GCF_042720345.1 of Kitasatospora sp. NPDC058478. Lineage (NCBI taxonomy): Bacteria > Bacillati > Actinomycetota > Actinomycetes > Kitasatosporales > Streptomycetaceae > Kitasatospora > Kitasatospora sp. NPDC058478. The sequence goes on from NZ_JBHXML010000036.1 coordinate 61,643, forward strand.
ACCCTGGACGCCGTCCTCGCCAACTGAGGTGTCGGTCTGGCGCCGCTCTACTGCACGCTCCTCGGCTTCCGGCCAGGGCAGAGAACCATCGACCACCGCGAGCTGTTCGTCTGTGGTCAGCTGCTCAAGAACTGCCGCAGCTACAACAGCCCCATCCTGAGTGCCCTGAGACGAAGCAGTGATTGCCGCGCAATCATCCTGGGCAACGCCGGCCGGGGCACTTCGGGGCATGGCGCCGGTGTTGGTGTCGCCGGCTCGGGGCTTGGCGTTCCCCTTGCCCGACTCGCCTCGGGCCAAGGCGATGACGTCATCCCGGCTGAGCTCACCGCGGTAAAAGCGACCCTGTACGTCGTGGTCGACCTTGGCCAGGACTTCGGCGGCGAACTTGAGCTTGATACCGGTCTCCCGTTCCCCGCTCCACTCGTCGTCGACGGCGTTCTGGAGATCGGGGATCAGCCTGAGGAGCGCCAGCCGCTGGGAGATGTAGGTCTGGGAGATCCGTTTGTTCTGCTCGGCGCCGAGCCGCTTCACCAGGGCTCGCTGTGACAAGCCTTCTTCCTTCATGACCAGGTCGAACTCCACGGCCTCCTCGACCGGGGTCAGCGACTCGCGCTGCATGTTCTCCTGGAGGGAGGTGATCCGCAGGCTCTTGATGTCGAGCATGACGTTGATCGGGACCTTCTCGAGGCCGGCCATCTTGGCTGCGGCGAGCCGACGGTGGCCCCCGAGGACGACGTACGGCTTGCCAGCATTCTCGGCAGCCGCTGCGTACTTGGGCTGAAGGTCCTTGTAGTGCTGCACGTAGACCGCGGTGGGGACCACCGTGAGAGCGGTGCTCAAGTTGTCGCTGGTGATGGTTTCAGCGAGGGACTCGATGTTGCGGAGCTTCTTCCGGCCGTTGGTTGGGCTCGGAAAGAGGTCATCGACTGGCGCGGTCGGTTGGCGGTTGAGGATTTGCTGCTGCTGGCTTCGGGCGGCACCAAGGCTGCGGCCGCCGAGGCCTGGAGTGGTACCCATAGGGCTTCTCCGTCGGGATGGGGGACGACTCTCGGGCGCTGAGCTTAGTCGTCGGTGTCGTGGTCCCTACTTGCCGGTGGTGATTGCGCGGCAATCACACGCGCTCTCGTTTCGGGGCAAACTGCCCATTCCGATTGAGTGCGAAGCATCATGGGGGACCGCCGGCGAGCGTGCTCAAGCGCGTACGTTCTGGGCCAGTATGTCGTGTCTGAACGGCTTCTGAGGAATCAACGGCACAACTCGCCGGGGAGCGAGCCCCCGGCGAAGGTGATTGCCCCGCAATCACTCGGGCCCGCCCAGAGTGTGACGTGGATCAAGCGGTCCCCGCAGGCGCGGTGAACAGGGGGCCGGGGTGTTCAGTGCGGCGCCGCGTTTTTCGCCTTCGCTGCGGTGCGGTCATGGCGAAGGCGTTGTTCGGCGGCAAGTTGACGTCGTGCGCTCTCTGCCCGGCGATGCTCTTCGGCTGTGGGCTCACAGTACGCCGGTTCGGGGTTCGGTTCGGGCTCGACCAAGCTGGGGCAGTGCCGGTGGGCGAGCCGTCGAGAATCGGCTTCGATCTTCTCTCGAGCAGCCTGTTCGGCGGCGCGTCGTTCGGGGCCGGCTTCGAACAGGTGCTGCAGCTCCTGAGCGATGTCGTCCCGGATGTAGGACCGGGCCTCAACGGGTTCGGGAGGGGACGCCGGTGGGTCACTCACCTCAGGTTCCCGGTGGAACGACTGTCGGACGGGGCCGGGGGCCAGGATGCTCAGGCTCCGCACTGGCGGGCGGCCACCGGTCTTCTCGTTGATCCGGGCGGCAATCTGGGTGGCGTGGAGGCGGAGCTGGGTGGCGTAGGCCGGACTGGTCGGCCGGAGATGGAGGGTGCCGGTGCCCGGGTCGTATCGCTCAGCAGCTACCGCAGAGGAGAGCTCGGGAGCGATGGCCGGCCAGTCGGTGATGATGTCAGCGCCACCGAGGTTGAGGTCCCAGCCGGCCTGCTGGAGGAGAGCGGCCAGGGCGCCACCGGCGGTGACGGGTCGCCGGTCCCAGGACGCCCGGGTCTTCACACGGGTGCGGCGCTTGGTCTGGGAAGCTTCATTGGGCTTGTTTTGTGCATTCTCGCGGGCACGGGCAAGGGCCTGGCGTGCAAGGTCAGCTCCGGTGGACGGAGGGTTACTCACAGGGCAGCTCCGAGGAAGGCGGCGATGTCGGCCTCAGCGGCTGTGGTGTTGGTCTGAGCGGCCGGGGTGGTGGCGGTCTGGAAGGCGACGGCCTGGGCCTTGGCCCTGCGGGCGGTGGCGATGACCTGCCGGGCGGCAGACGGCAGCTGGGCAAGGCCGGTTGCCGAGGTGGGACCGGTCATGAAGCCGTCGGCAACGGCTGCACGGGCCTTGGCGGCACGGTGGCTGCGTTCGCGTTGGGCTTCCGCTGCCCGGGCGCGGTGCTCCTTGGTCGGCCACAGCAGGGTTGCCGCACCGAGTCGGTGGGCGAGCAGGCCGGAAGGGCGGCGAACGTGGTCGGGCTGGTCGAGGAGGCTGAGCCAGGCCTCGACCTCGGTGGCGGTCCAACCGGCGTCCGCGACGTCGGTAAGCACCCAGGCAAGCCGGGCCGGGTCGGACTTGCCCAGCCACAGGACGCGACGACGGAGTTCGGCGGCGAGCTGGAAACGCCGGGAGACCCGGTTGCGGTGGGGACCGCGGTTGGACTTCTTCGTGGTGTTGATCGGGCCGTTTCCCTCAAGACGGGTAGCGGAAGGTGATTGGTCAGCAGGAGGTGTGAGGGAACCACCCACCACTGGGGTGCAACGCCGCTTGCTGATCTTGGTCTTCTTCCGGCGGCGGACGGCCTTGGAAGCGAGCTTGCCGAGGCGGGCGATGGTCTGACGGCCGACCTCGGCAATGCCGGTCATGCGGCGGTCCGGGCCCTCGCCCGTGGTGCGGATGCCGAGCGCCTGGTCGAAGGCCTGCGGGATCGTCAGCGCGAAGTGGGAAGTGCGGAATGCGCCCGAGGGCTGGTTCTCGCTGCGGGCGATCCGGGTGCCGAGCTCAACGTAGGCGAGCAGGCCGGCGTTGCGCAGGTGGGCGAGGTGGTACTGCACGGTGCGCTCACTGAGCTTGAGCACGCGCATCAGGTACTCGACTCCGGGCCTGACTTCGGTCAGCTTCGTCAGCTCCTGGGCGACCCGAACGGTCGTCGGGCCGAACTTCGGGCCTGACTTCGGGGTGAGAGCGAGGCCGGACCCGTCCACCCAGTGCACGGCCTGGAGCCAGCTGTAAGTGTCGGTGACGATCCGGCCGGAAGTGGTGGATGCCCACTGGCCGGACGCTGCGACGGCCAGCGGGCCAGTTACCTGCCGGCCAGCATATTCGTACTGGTGGTCGAATTCGAGGTTGGACGCGTCCCTTACCGGGAGTGCGTCGTGGGTGGGAATGTCCCCCAGGAGGGTGGAGATTCGGTCGACATCCCGAATTTGGCTGGACTCGATCTGACAAAGGGCATGCGGATCCTGCATCATGAACTCGTTCCTTCGCTCTGCGCGAGGGCACGCAAAAGGCTGCCCTCGGCGCTGCCCCCGGATTTCGATCTTGGAGGCTGCTCGGTGGGTGGTTCTGTGGAGAACCAAGAAGGACCCGCCCCGGTTCAGGGGGCGGTGAACGTTGTCCCGCGGCCGGCGTAGGAAACCGGGTGCGGGCCCTGGTCGGACAGGTCGAGGCGGGAACCTCGGCAAGTGCCGGCCGTGACGTGGCAGTCGCTCAGGTGCGGGAAACACCGGGGCGGCCTGGACGGTGGTGAACGGGGCTTCCCTCGGGAAAGGGGAGCTGCTGGAACACCGCCCGAGAACTCAGCTCAAGGCGATCAGCTCCTGAGGGAGTGTGCCTGCGAGTGGACAACCGGACCCGGAACGCCCGTACGGCGGCATCGGGACGGACATCTGGGGAGAAAGAGCCGACGAACCGAGTCGGACGGCCTCAGACATGACGCGACCCACCAGGCCGACGCGGAGCGTTCACGCGCGCGACAGGGTGGGTCTTCTTGCGCCCCCACCAGGGGACACAGGTACCATCAATCACGTCGAGACCATCCTCTGCTTGGTCTTGGCGCCTACAGCCCCGAGTGATCTCGCCAGAACGTTCGCAGCGAACTGGCATCCGAGACCTCGGGGTTTCGGCGTTTTGGGCTCTTCTCGTAGGACCACCCCATGATCAATCTGTGGATGGCCGGTATCACACTACCGCTCCCAGAAGGCCCGTGGCGACTCATCAGCCCCCGCGCGCCGAAACCATCCACAGGGATTAATCAGATGACCATCCGATGAGCTGAATATCTGCCAGGACAGGGCAGGCACCATATTAACGGGCCCGATCCATGTCCGGAAGATCTTGAAGAACTGGCCTTTCACCTGCGGTGATGTGTCCCGGCCTGTGGTCCCCTATGCGACATCAGGGCCACTATCTCCCGGCCGGGGTGCGGTAGTGGGAGGCGCGCCCGGTGCGCCGGGCGCTGTCCTCCGGCCTGGTCAGCTGCCGTACTTCTCGCGGAACTCGCGGATCCTGGCGACGACCTGGGCGCCGATGGCGGCGAGGTCGTCCGTAGAAGCCGGAATGAACAGCTTCTCCTCCCAGACGTCGCCCAGGAGCATGTCCAGTCCGAACGGGGCGTCGCCGGGGACCTCGCCGGGGACGGCCTCGAAGGTGGCGAGCACGCCGTCGGCGTGCCAGACCGCAGGGAGGTCGGGGTGCCGGTCGTGCTGCCAGTCGGTGCCGAGCAGGTGGGCGACGTAGGCGGCGAGCTGGTCGAGGTTGAACTCGGTTGAGGTCGGGTCGGGGAACATGGCGGGCGCCTTCCGGTTGGGCGGTTCGTTGTCGGTGTCGCCACCCTCACATAGACAACCTGCAAAATGCAAGTTGCTTATGGCCTCGGGCATGCACGGGCCCCCACACCAGCAACTGGTGAGGGGGAACTCCGTGCCAGGACAGCCGACACGCTCAGGTGCTCGTACGGGCCCGCGCCGCCGCCTTCCGGCCGCCCCGCGCCGCCGACGCCGCCGGGACACACTGCTCGCACCGGCACCGCTGATTGACGTGCCGGCTCTCAGTACCGCACAACGCCGGCCGCCGCCGAACGGCCCGGCCGGCACGCTGAGCCACCGCCAGGGCCTGACGGAACCGCAGGTCCACACGGCGCAGCCGGTACACCGGCGACGGCGACAGCCCGATCTCGGCGGCCGCGCTCCTCACCGAGCCGCCTGCGGCCACCGCCTCCAGCAGCTGGCCGATCAGATCCTCGTCCGCGATGGTCAGCCGCGGCGGCCGTCCGGAGCGTCCGGTCACGGCCGGTCCCGGGCGGCGGGGTCGCCGAGGAGCGCGGCCGCGCCGAGTGCCCTGCGCGCCCGTCGGGCCATCAGCTCGTAGCCGGCGGTGTGCAGCTGCTCGGCGACGTCGGCGAGCTCCGTAGGGTTCCAGCCGCCGCCGCGCCACCTGCGGGCGGCGGAGGAGGTGGCGGCGGAGGCGCCGGCGAGGAACAGCGCGGCGTCGCGCTGCGGGCCGGGCGCGATGTCGGGCAGCAGCAGGCCGAGGAGTCCGTCCAGGCCCCGGGCCTGCTCGACCAGGCCGAGGGTGAGCAGGCCCTCGAGAACCTGGGCGGTCCCGGTGACCAGGCGGGGGGGGGCGCGGGGGGGGGCCCCCGCCGGGGGGGGGGTGAGGGGGCCCCGGGCCCGGGGGGGGGGGCGCCCCCCGCCGGC
>NZ_JBHXML010000036.1:67389-91520 GCF_042720345.1 Kitasatospora sp. NPDC058478
TCTCGCCGCGGGCTCTGCCCCCCCGGGGGGGTTTTAGGCCGCCCCAGCCCCCGGGGGGCGGCCCGGGCCCCCGGCGGGGCCCCCCGGTGCGGCCCCCCCGCGACGGTGGGTGCGTTCACGCGGCCCTGGCCAGGTTCTCGCGGACCACGCCGTTCAGCTGGTCGATCCGTTCCAGGAGCTCGGACGCCTTCTCGTAGAAGGCGTCGTGGACCCGGGCCCGGTAGGCGATCGCCTTGTACATGGAGCAGGCGGTGCTGTACGAGACCGGCACCAGGGCGGCGGCCGCGCGAAGATCGCCGTTGGCGGTGCGCAGCGCGTCGATCAGGCGTTCCTGGAAGGGGGTGCGGATCACGTTGGTGTCCAGCGGCAGCGGTTCGGTCGGTTCGGCGGCGGGGTCCTTCTTGGCCTGGCGCTGGCGGGCGCGGCGCAGGGTCTGACGGTCGCGGTCGTCCAGGCCGCCCCACACGCCCTGCTCGTTGTGGTCGATCGCGTAGCGGGCGCAGGCGTCCATGACGGGGCACAGATCCCGGCAGACGGCCTTGGCCCTGATGATCTCAGCGGCTGTCTCGCTGACCCACCACTGGGGGTCGATGGTGTCCGGGTCGAAGTTGGGCTGGCACGGGCGCCAGTTGTAACCGGGCTCCTGGGTGAGGGCGGTGTGGGCGGCGCCGCGCTTGATGGAGATCTCGGCCTTCTGGCTGAGCTGCTTCGTCATGGGCTGTCTCCGTTCCGGGGGTCGGGCCGGCGGGCCCGGCGGGTGAGGTGGTGAGCGGTCACCGCGGCCTCGTGCCGGGCGGCCAGGGCGTCGGCGCGGGCCTGCGCGGCGGCGCGGTCGGCGCGGCGCAGCCGCAGCCAGAGCAGTACGGCCACGGCGAGGGCGGTGAGGGTGAGAGGGGTGGTTCGGCGCACCGGCGGCGCTCCCGAGGGTGGGGCCGGGGCCGGCCGCGTGTGGAGGCGGCCCCGGCCGTGGCGGTGGCAAGGGTGGTGCTGGCCCGCACCGGCACAGGGCGTCGGTGCGGGCGTCCGGGATAGGCGGTCCCGGTCCCGGTGGTACGTCAGGCGTCGGGTGCGACGGGCAGCATGGCGGCTTTCACCTCGGCCTGGCGGGCCGTGATCAGGTCCCGCAGCAGGTGGTACCGGCCGTCCGCGCAGAACACCCGTTCCTCCAGCACCCGGCGCTCGTTCGCGCGGGTCCAGGCCCCGATCAGCCGGAACGGCTCGTCCCAGGCGCCGGACGTGCGCAGGAGATCCACGACCTCGGCCTTGGCCAGCTCGATGCTGTCCGTCTCCCCGGTGGTGTCGATCGCGTCGGGGAGGCTGGCCGGCGGACTCGTGAGGGCCGGGCGCTGTTCGGGAACGGCCCCGGCAGGGACCACCGGGGCGGGTGCGGGCGGCCGGGGCCGTTCGGCCGGGGCCGCGTTGTCGTCCTGCCGCTCGCGCGCCTCATCCGCGCTGGCCCTCATGACGTTCAGCCGGCGCTCCACCAGCGTGCCGAGCGCGATCGGGTGGCCGTCGGTCTCGGCCCTCCGGCCGATCGACCGGTCCTCCTTGAGCGGCATGTTGTTGTAGGCCGCCATGCCCCACGCCCTCGTCTCCCGCAGCCGGTTCAGTAACCGGTCCAGGCCCTCGATGGTGGCCTGCGGGTCGTACGCCACCGCGTAGAAGCTCGGCCGGGGGGCGTAGTCGACGCCGTCGGCCGCCCACTCGGCGATCCGGCCGCCGATCTCGCTGGCGGGCTCCTCGGCGAGATTGAGGATCCGGCCGTTCAGCTCGGGCACGTGCGACTTCGCGACCAGCGCGTGGTGGTCGTCGCCGGGCAGCAGGCTCAGCGCGATGTCGAACGGGACCTCGACGCCCTGGCGCTGGTCGAGCTTCATGCCGTGGCGGCGCGGCGCGGTCCGTCCCGACGCCGTCTCCTCCAGCACCACCTCCGTCATGGCGTTGACCGTGACGATCACGTGGCCCGGGTAGGCGAGCAGCGCGTCCAGCGCCATCCGCTCCCGGGGGCGCACCGCGTTCCACCCGGCCGAACTGCCCGGCCGGGGAACCCTCGCCCGGTCCGCTGCCGAGTTCGCTGCGGCGGTCGCCTCGTCGACCAGCTCCAGCAGCCCGCCGGGCCCGGACCAGAACGGCGAGTACGAATCGACCACCGCCACCGGGTAGCCCATGCTGCCCAGCTCGTACAGTCCCATCGCCAGGTGCTCCGGGGTGAAGCGGACGGGCTCCACGATGTCGAAGTCGAAGTCGTCGGCGTAGCGCAGCGAGGCGCCGTTGTTGGTGTCGATCACGCCGATCCGGGCACCAGGCCCGGCGAGGCCGGCCGCCAGGTCGAGCGCGTTGGGAGTACGGCCGGAGCCGGACGGCCCGTCGATCAGGATCCTGGCCGGGCGCGCCTGCCGCTGGGCGCGGCGTGCCTGCAGAAAGGTGTGCGGAACCAGGGCCCCCGCGTTCGCGGGGGCCCCGATGGCCGTTGCAGCCATGGGGGGACTCTCCTATGGGGTTGTTCATGAGGCGGGGACGTGGGCCCGGTTGTCGGTGTCAGACGTCAGGTCCCCGCGGTGGTACGCCTACCCGGCGTCCGCGGCCTCGTCGTCGGTGAGGCCGAGCCAGGTGCGTAGGTGCACCTCGGCGACGGTGGACGGAATGACCTTGATGCCGCGTTCGGCACTGACCTGGTCGCAGCGCTTGACCAGCCGCGCCCAGTACGCGTCGTCTTCCCAGTGGTTCAGCCGGATCTTGCGGTCCTCCGGCGTCAGCCCGTTCGGGATCAAGCTGACCACCAGGTCGCCGGCCAGGAACAGGTCCCAGCCCTCGCGCATCACCTGGGCGAGCGGCCGTCCGTCCTGCTTGGCCTTCTCCAACGCCAGCTTCTTGACGCTGGCGTAGATGTAGATCGTGTGGGACGAGACGTTCTGCTCCTCGTCCTCGTCCTCGTCCAGGCCGAGCCAGCTCCGCAGGTGCTGTTCGGCGATGGTGGAGGGGTTGACCTTGATCCCGCGTGCCTCACTGACCTCCTTGCAACGGTCGGTGAGTTGCTGCCAGTAAGGTTCCTCTTCCCACTGCACCACCTTGCCCTTGGTCACGCCGGAGTGGCGGACCGCGCGGCGTGCCGACTGTGGTTCCAGGTCGCCGGCAACAAACAGGTCCCAGCCCTCGCGCACCTTGCGGGACAGCAGGGTGTTCTCCGCCTTCGCCCGGGCCGAGGCCTGTTCCTTGACCGTCTTATCCAGATAGACGGTCTGGGCGCGGGCGGTGCGCGACCTTTCGACGGCGCTCTTCGCGGACACCGTGCGGGCGGACTTCAGTGGTTGGTCCTTGGGGGACGCGGGCACGTAGGGGAATCCTCTCGGGGGACCGCGCCTCCCCGATCGGGGTGACGCGAGTACTGCGGTCGACATGTCCAGTCTCCTATCCACGGGCCGCCCGCACCCCCTCGGGTGCGGTCTTCACGGCCGCCGGCGTCATCCGACTGGAAGAAGCCTCGCATAAATAACCTTCAAAAAGCAAGTTGTTTATGCTAGGTTTCGGTCAACGCGCTGCCCCGAAAACGACGAAGGCCGCCACCCCGAAGGGATGACGGCCTGCCAGAACGTGCACCTCGCGTACAACGCGGGAAGCGTAACCGATTCCCATTTCACCGCGCCACCCCCATACCCGCCCACACCCCTGACCGCCCGAAGGAGCCAGCGATGCCCACCGTCATCGACAGCAGCGTCCAGACCCGCACCTACCTGGTCGACGGCCAGCCCACCGTCACCATCGGCACCGAGCGCATCGTCCCCTACCGCCTCACCATCACCCACCGCGAGATGGACCGCGCCCCGATACCGACCAGCATCACCGTCCAGCTGAACGGCTACTTCGAGGGCACCAAGCTGCGCAACACCTACGAGCTCGCCCCCGACCAGCGCCCCGCCTGGATCACCGAACTCGTCAATGACGACGCCCCCACCTGGTGGCCCCGGTGACCAGCGCCCCCGCAGACCTGGAGACCGCCCGCAACGAACTGCGCGCCGTCGGCGAAGCCCTCCAACGCCGGCACCACGACACCACCACCAGCGTTGTCGAGATGATCCGGGCCCTGCCGCCCGACCACGAACTCGACCCCGGCCGCGGCGACGTCGCCAACCGACTCGAGAACCTGCTTACCGTCAAGGAGAACCCGATGCTCACCGACCCCACCGCCCGCGCCCACGCCGCCTACCAGGCCTACGGCGCCAGCACCGGCGGCCTCAACCACCTCGGCAAGCCGATGCCGGCCTGGAACGACCTGCCCGACACCATCCGCACCGCCTGGGCCGCAGCCGCCACCGCCGCCGTCCAGCACACCGCGCCCGACTTCCCCGCAACCCTGGCCGGCGGCCACGCCCTGGTCCTCCAGTACGGCGACTGCGAGATCCACGCCGCATGCCAGTGCGGCGAGCCCCTCGGCACCAGCACCCCCGCCCAACCCCTCGACACCCACGCCCCCGCCTGGGAACGCCACGTCATGAGCCTCTGACCACACCACACCCGCACGCCGCCCAGGGGGTGGGCGGCGCGCACCGAACGGGGGGAAACCACCATGCACACCATCACCGCCGACGACCGCACCCGCGCCCTCACCGCGCTCGCCGAACCCGGCAACCCGACCGCGGCCGACGACTACGGCCACGGCCTCGAGGACGCCAAGGCCGCCATCCGCGAAGGCCTCACCGACCACCCAGACCCCGAACAGTCCCTACGTACCTGGACCGCCACCCTCCCGCCCTGGCACTCCCACGGCCACCAGGCCGGCTACCACCACATCCAGTACGAGGCCGCCCAGATCCTCGCCGACGACTCCGACACCATCGCCGACTTCCTCCCCACCGGAGACGAGCGTCCGTGAGCAACTACCTCGGCCCCCCGACGCGGGGCTGAAGAATCTGCCCTGGGCGAGGACGACGTTGGGAGCCGACAGGCTGCCCGAGCCGGCCCAGGCCTCGATCACGGCCAGGAGGTCGTGCTCGGCCGGGTTCGGGTGCTGTTCGAGGGGCACGCTTCCAGTGTGCGCCGGGTCGTGGCGGCCGGCGCGCGGTTCGCGGGCGTGCCCCCGGGCCTGTCAGTCGTTGGCTGACGCTGGTGGGCGCAGGGGCGCGGGTGAGCTCACCACAGCCGGCCTGAGCGTGGCCACGGTGGACGAGATCCTGCACCCGCGGCCGGAACCGGGGTGGGGCGGGGACTACTACGACGATCCGGTGTGACGGGCACAGACGACACACCGGACCCGTCCGCAGCGCTCCCTAATCAGTGGCCAGGCAGAAACGTGCGGCATGCCAGAACAACTGGGGCCCGTACCACGGGTGCTCGGGGCAGTCCTCGCGGACGGGAGCCAACCCTCCACACGGCGCGGTGCCGCAGGTGCACCCCGGACCGCGCGGCGCCACGGTGGTGGCGTGGGAGTGCACGGTCTCGGGTTCGAGCTCGACCAGATCAGCGCCATCGTCGTGGAGTCGCTGGCGGGGTGTCTCGGTGGTGCGGTCGCGCAGCCCGTACCGGCCGTAGCGGTCCCGGCCAGCCGGCCCGGGAGCGACCCGAGCCCGAACATCACGGCCGTACCCGTCCACCCCGGCGTAGTCGTCCCCCACCGCCTCCGACGAAGCGAACACCGTGCGGGCCCACTCCGGGCCGGCCCCACAATCCGACCCGACCACGAACGGACCCACCCTCAGCGTGCCGTCCTCCTCCATGTGGCTGAGTTCCAGCAGCATCTCCACCACCCGGGGCACGGAGAGCCCCCGACGGCCAGCGAACAGGGCCAGCCGGGCCGCCAAGTAGCGGCCCACCTCGACCTCCACACGCATCGTGCCGGTGACCATCGAGTCAGACACCGTGCACCGCCACCGGGTTCAAGTCGTAGCCGAGCCGGGCATCCACCGTAGCGGTCGCCTCGTCCAGGCGACTCTTGTGCGGCTGCTCACTGATCCGGCCGGTGGACGTCCGGCAGTGCTCACCTTGCGCGGCCCGGCACTTCGGCGACGAGCACTCAGTGACCATCAGCTCCACCTGGATGGACTTCTCCCGCTCGGCCGCGCGCCGCGCCCGGGCCGCCTTCGACTCCACGAACGTCACCCCGACCATCGCCTCCACGAAGGTCGTGGTGACCGTTTCCCGGCCGAAACGCTCCCGCCGCCAGGCCGGCGCCGAGGGATCGCGGGGAGCAACCCTGTCGGCAAGCAACTCAAGCTGGCGCATCGTCGGAACGACGGCCGGCCCGCCGTAGGACTCCCGGCGCTCCTCGCCCCGGGCGGCTGCGCCCCAGGGCGCGCCGTCGGGCATCGTCACGGCGAGCGGGACATCCCCGGCCGTGATCGCGGTCAGGCGCTGCGCCAGGGTGGCCATGGTGGTGAGGTCGGCGGCCTGGTGGCGGAGCTGCTCGATCAGGTCGGCCAGTTCGACGGGCTGTTCGGGGGTCTCGGCGGCGTGGGCGAGCTGGCCGAGCAGCACCGCGGCGCCGGACAGGTGGAGGGTGATCTCCTCCAGGGTGATGCGCTTGCCGGCGCGCAGGTGGGCGGTGTCGGCAGGGTCGGTGCTGGTCTGCATGGCCGGGGTGGTGGTCTGGTCAGCGGACATCGGCGCACAGCTCCTCGGTCAGGGCCTGCTGGCGGTTGCGGGGGAAGCCGGACATGCCGGCGGCGATGCAGAACAGGAAGCGCACCACGCCGTCGAGTTCGGCGGCGGTCAGGTCGTCGCTCAGGATCCGTTCGGCGCCGGGGCGGCCGTTGGCGATGAACGCGGACACCAGCAGGTGCAGGGTGGTCAACGCCGGGGCCTGCATCATCGGCGGAGGCTGCTGGCGGTAGTAGCGGACGGCCGCCTCCGTGCCGGTGCCGTAGTACCCGGTGGAGAGCATGTACTGGGCCAGGAGGAGCGCGGCTTCGCGTCCGGCGGCCGGGCCGCGCTCGGCCAGGGCCTCGAAGAGGTCGTGGGCGTGCTCGGTGATCTGGTCGTCCACGGTGGCGGCCAACGCGGACTGCACGAGCATCGGCAGCGGGATCCCGTCGGCCAGTTGCTCGACGGTCAGGAACATCATCCCCTCGCCGGTGAACGGGTTCTCGGGCGGCTCGGTGGCCTCCGGCAGGTCGTCCTCCGCGTCCTGTTGCGGACCGTCCCCCGTGGGCGGCGCGGCCGCGGCGGCGGGCTCGCCCGGGGCGGCGTCGAGCGCGGCCCACAGGTCGAGGGCGTCCTCGACCACGTCGCGCACCTCGGCGGGGCTCAGCTCCTCCAGCACGGCGAGCATCGACGCGGCCGGGGCCGGACCATCCAAGCCGGCCGCCAGCATCTGGCGGCCGACCGTCCACACCCGCACCGAGGCGGGCGCCATCAGGCCGGGCGAGGGCAACAGGCTGAACGGGAGCCCGGCCAGGTTCGCCACCACGAGCCGGTCGCCGGCCACCAGGGCCGGGATCGCGGAGTCCTGGCACGGCCGGCACCCGGCGCGGGCGGCACCGACCAGCGCGGCCGCCGGCGCGAGGTTCACCTGTCGGGTGACCCCGTACAGGCGGGAGTCCATCACGCCGAAGTCGGGGGCCGGATGCTGGTGCCGGGAGCCGCCCGCGGCGGCCGTGTACGGGGCTCCGGTGGCCCGCTGCTTCGCGCGGGCGGCCTGCTTCTTGGAGCGCTTGTTCTTGGGCACGTGATGCCTCTCGGCGCGGTGCTCGGTCCCGCGACCCGGGCCCGCGCGCAGCATCAGCGCAAGGCAGTGGGTGGACCTGACGGACGTTCAACATCGCGCGGTGCGGGAGCTCTTCGACTCCTACCACCTTGACCGCTGTGCCGCCCGTCGCGGGCAGGATCGGCGGGACTCGGGCTCGGCGCGCTAGCCCATACCTCTACAGGTACGGATAACAGCATAGCGGCACTCTAGGCAACGAGATAGCACGAGATACCACTCAAGTCCACGCGCGCATACGAAAGTGGATGCCGCCTCCCCTCGCCGAGAGGCAGCATCCGACTTTCTCGGCAGAACCCTATCGGGCGCCGCCGCGGTGTAACTCCTTCGGCGTTGCTGTCGTCCCCCAGGGACAGCGCCACTTCGCTGTCTCGGATGCCACCATCCCCCGTCAGCCTACGGCTGACGCAGACACCGGCCGGACCAAACCCTGGAGCCGCCCGACGGACCCCCGCGAAGTTTGCCGGTTACGCACCAGAACCGACGGCGTGACGAAGGGTCAGCGCGGGGCGTTGCCGTGGACGGTGGTGCGGCCCGGGTAGTGAGCGTCCAGGTAGGCGCTGGCCGCGGCGAGGTCGCCGACGACGCCGACCGTGGTGCGGCCGCCCTCGGCGCCGGTCTCGAACACCTGGAAGCCCGGCTCTTTGAGGTCCCTGAGAGTGCCTTCCAGGGGGTAGTCGTGGCCCGGTTCCCACACGGCCGACACGACGCTCTGCCCGTGCACGACCTTGGTCTGGTGGGGGAAGCGCGCGTCGAGGGCCCGGCGAGCGTCGTCCAGGTCGCCGATGACGCCGACCGTCAGGGTGTCTGCGCCGGGCTCCTGGCCGACGGTGGCGACGCGCCAGGTCTGCGGGCCGAGCCCGGCCCGGTAGACGGCCCGGTGCAGATCGGCCAGGGCCTGGCCGTGGGGCAGCGGGGCGGGGACGGCCGCGGCCGCGCCGCAGGCGAGGGCGAGCACGCCGAGGGTGGCCGTCAGCCGGCCGGTGAGCGCGTTCACGTCGTGTTCCTTTCCAGGTGGGGTGTTCAGGCGAGGGAGAGGCCGAACTTGGTCACGATCGGGCCGATCGGGACGAACACGACGGTGTCGAAACAGGTGACGTTGCTCGCCGCGGTGTCGGTGCCCCACTTGCAGGCGACGGTGTGGCCGCCGCCCGCGCTGATGATCCCCCTGGCCTGCATGTCGTCACCCCCGCTGATGCTGGCGACGACCACCCCGCCGCTGTCGCCCTGGGCAACGGTGATGGTGTGGTCGTCGGTGCGGGCCGCGTTGTCCAGGTCGGTGCGCCACACCCCGTCGATGGAGGTCGCGTAGTCGGTCTGGGTCACCTTCAGCGCGCAGTGCGCGCCCGTCATCGCGCCGCTGGAGCAGACGAGGTCTCCGACGTTGTTTCGGCCGGCGCCCACCGCGCGTCGGCGTTCGCCCTGGCCGTTGTTCCACGCGCCGTAGAAGAACTGCCCGGAGGGCGTGCCGTGGTCCAGGGTGATGACGGTGGTGTCCAGGCCGCTGTCGGAGTCCGAGGCCTTCCCGATCGTGTTCCCGGTGCCGGTCTTGTAGGTGCCGGAGGTCCCGCAGTGCGCGGCGGTCAGCAGTACGGCGGTCTTGCCGCGCCAGCCTCCGAACCCGGAACTGCAGAACCCGTTCCTCGGGGTGGTGAGCTCGGCGGCGGCGCTCCAGGGGCTGGCGTCGCTATGCCGGGTCACGGTGGCCTGCGGAGTGACCGCCGGCACGGCGGCCACGGGCAGCTCGGCGAGTTCGGCGGCCCGGGCCGCGACCCGGTCCCGCTCGGCGGTGCCGCCCGGCGTCCGCACGGCGGCCGCCCCCGCCGCGGGGGCGTAGGTGACGGACAGTCCGGTGCCGTCAGGCGCCGGAGCCACCGAGGTCCACTCCGTGCCCGGCTCACCCACGGCGGCCGCCGCGACGAGCCGGTCCCGCGCCGCCCGCAACCGGGCCAGCGCGTACGGCGCCGACCGGACCCGCGCGCTGATCCCGGCCGGGGGGTGCGCGACCAGGCGGGCGACGCGCTCGGGGACGGTGCCGTGCCAGTACACGGTCAGCCGCCCCCGCTCGGGGTCCACGGTCAGGCCCGCGTAGCCCGGGATGCTCGCCCGCTGGTTCTCCGGCACCGCTGCGGTGATCTCGTCCGCGAGCCGGTCAAGGACCTCCTGACGCTGCAGCAGCTCCCGGCCCACCAGAGGCGAGGGTTCGCCGGGGACGGCGCCGGCCGGCAGGGCGGCCGTGGTCAGCAGGGCAAGCGTCGCGGCGGCAAGGGCCGTCCTCCTGGGCACCGCTGTCTCCCCCTCGTCCCGGGCCATCCCGCCTCGCGCGCGGCCGCGCGAGTACTCACCCCGGCCCAGTACGTCACACGGCCCGGCGCTCCCGCCAGCCGGTCGTCCGGATGTCACCCGGATGAGCGAGCATGCTCCGCAACCGGGGGGCGAGCGGGACGCGGACCGTCACGGCGCAAGGTCGTCAGCCGCAGGCTGACGCTGCGGTCGGGAACGGGTGCGGGCTGAGTACGCCGCGGGCATCCCCGGGCCGCCGTAGCGTCAGCCGTTGGCTGACGCCGCCCTGGTCGAGTCGGTGAGCGTCCGGCGTTTCTTCTGCGCCGACTGCTTGGTGATCCCGCCCAGCGCCCGGCCGACGTCACTCCAGGAACCGCCGTCGGCGCGGGCCCTGTCGATCAGCAGGGCGGTCGCCGCGTCCAGGGCGGCCTGCCGCTCGGCCACGAGCCGAAGCGCGGCGAGCGCCGTCTCCTTGTCGATCTCCTCGTCGGCCAGGGCCGCGTCGAAGGCTGCGCCCGCGGGCATCGCCGCGGCGCGCTCCCGCCACGCCGCACCCTGCTCGCCGAGGGCGTAGCGGGCGGTCAGCAACTCCACCGGGGACAGCTCCAGGACGGCCGGCACGGGGGCGTCAGCCTCCGGCTGACGGCTGTCCTGGGCAGGAGCAGGCGGGGTGAGGAGCCAGCCGATCCCCCGCCGCTCCTTCAGCAGCGCCAGCGCGTAGTCGGCGTCCCGACTCCGGCCCCACCGGGTTTCCTGCGCCGACTCCTCCAGTACCCGTTCCACCATCGCGCTCTCCCGCGCGGTCGCGGTGCGCATCGGGTGTGCGACGTCCTCCAGCGAACGCTGCGCGGCGTAGCGCAGGTCGCCCCAGTGGTGGGCCTCGTCGGCAACGAAGAGCCGGAGCGCCGCCAGGACGAGCACCTCGTCGGAGAAGTCGCGGGAGGTGTAGATGATCTCCTGGTGCTCCGGGATCTGCCGTTCGACGGCGGCGCGCACGGTGGCCTCGGTCGGCCCGTCATGCCAGCGGATCTCCCACCGGCGCTTGTGGTCGTAGTAGTCCGCGTCCACGTCGGCCTGGTGGATCTTGGCCATCTGCCGGACGAATTCACGGATCGCGGTGCTGCGGCTGGCCACCGGCTCACATCCCCGTCGGCGGTTGGGCCGCGGCCCGCTCGGTGCTGGTCCCCATGCCCGGTCCCTTCCCGATCCTGCGGGCGTGCGCCCGCCGACCGTCATCCTACGGCTGACGCAGGCAACGGCCGGACCGAAGCCGGGCGCCGGTCGGGGCCCGGCGACGGAACAACGTCGCGGGCCTCCTGGTACGCCCGGTCCGACCCGCAGAAAATCCAATCGTCCGGATATTCCTGACGATTGTCAGCGTCATGAATATCCTGACGGCATGACTGAGGAGACTGGGGACCGTACCCCGCCCGCACTGGCCCCGCTGGACGAGGCATACGTCGCCTACGCCGACGCCATGTCCCGCCTGATCCACGACGGGCTGACCGACTTCCCCCTGCCGTTCGTCCGCGACCACGGCCACTACCTGTCCACCGCCCTGCACCTGCGCTACCTCGCCGACGTCCTGGTCGAGAAGGCCGTCATCGTGGAAAACGAGCGCGGCGCCAGTTGGAACGACATCGGGGAGGCCGCCCACATCAGCAAGCAGACCGCCCACCAGAAGTGGGCGGGCGTGGTCCGGGTCTGGACCGCCTTCGGCCGCCGGCGCGAGCGCGGCCGCAGCTCCGCCGCCGTGGCCCGCGAACTGGACACCTGGTACGCCGAACTGGTGCCGGAGACCGAGTTCGCCGTCACCGCAGGCCTCGCGGCCACCGACCCCCGCAACGAGGTCGAGCAGCGGGCCGCCGACACCGACCGCGCCGACGCCCGCAGGCTGCACAAGCACCTCGATGAGCTGCGGGACCAGGACACCGCCGCCTACAACGACACGATGGCCGCCCTCGACCCCGCCGAGCGGGCCCGGGCCCGCGAACGCTGGGCGGCGGCCCGCACCGCGATGGCCGAGACGTACGACCAGTTGGCCCGCCTGGAACCCACCATCGCCGACGACCACCACGCCCGTGCCCGGCAGCAGCGCGAGCTGGCCACCGAGATCGGCACACCCAGCACCGGCGCGGCCGACACCGCCGGCCGGTGACCGAGCACGAACTTTGAACGGCGGATACCCCCTCGGGCACCCGCTGTTTCGCCTGGCTTCGGCTCAGTCGGCTGACTGCGCCTGGTCCCCGGGGGTCGGCCTCGGGGGAAGATGCGGCAGGTGCCCATCCACCCAGTGGTGCGCGGCGTCGCTGGCCGGCGTCAGGGGAGGCATCCCCTCGGGCATCGGGTGCCCGGCGCACAAGCGCTCCTCGACCGCTCGAAGGGCATCCAGCATGTCGTTGATGTGGTCGTGGACGTTGTTGATGTCGAGCTCGTCGCCGTCGTCCTGAGTCGTCATGCCGTGTCCAACTGGCGGCCAGCGCTGTGGGTTACCCATCGGTGGCCGGGAGCTGATCGGCCGAGGTGTCGCACCCGTCCCGTCAGCCCAGCTCGCGGGCATCAGCGGCCAGGCGGCCGGTGAGCACCCGGGCGATCGTGTCGAGGGCGTGCCGCAGCTGCAGGTGCTCGGCGCCGCTGACCGGCGATAGGGTGTTCAACAACGTGCTGGAACTCGTCACCGTGGTGTACCCGGCGTCCGCCCGCCCGTACGGCTGCTGCGAGAGCGTCACGGTGACCGAATGCCCGACCGGCAGGCCCAGGGTCACCGTCGCGCCCTCGGCGACGGCCTGCCCCTCCACCTCGATCGCACCCCCGTCGTCCCGCTCGGCGAGCACCGCCAGCTCCTCACGCCCGTGCAGGCCCGCCATGACCTCCTCGGCCCGGGCCAGCACGGTCCGCAGGTGCTCCACCAGGTCGTGGGACAGTTCCGCCCGGTGCCCGGTCGGCGCGCCGCCGTCCAGGACGACGGCCAGGCGCAGCAGCACGATGTGCAGGTGCCACGCCAGCAGCGCCTCCGGCGACGGATCGACGCGCAGCGACGCCGGGCCGACGATCCGGCCGACCACCTCCGCCAGCTCCCGCACCTGCCCGGCACACAGCGGCGCGTACGCCGGCCGGGGGGAGCCGAACATGGCGGCACCGACCGGCTCGACCCCGGCCACCCGCAGCGCAGACCGAACCTCCTCGACGGTGCACCCAGCGGCTTCGCTCAACACCACCAGATCCCGCACACCCGCCCACCAAGCAGCAGCCAAGAACTCGACGCCCCGCGCCGGGTCAGCATCCGGCTGCGCCGCGTGGGTCGTGAGGGCGTTCAGGCAGGCCTCGCGGGCAACAGCGGAGACGGTGTCGGTGGTGGTGGTCACGTTCTCCAGCGTAGGCCTGCCGGGAGTGCGGCGGGGGATGAACCGGGTCTTCACCGCGGCGGCCGCCAGCCGGGCCCGGGCCGGCAGCCATTAGAGAGCGTCGACGACGCTCCACAGCCGGGCTTCAAGGTCGGCGACGGCGTCCCACCACGGTCCGTCGGCCCAGCGCCAGCAGTTCTGCTCGTGGAAGTGCTCCCAGGAGGCGGCGCGGATGTCGTCGAGTCCGGGGAACTCCTCGAAGGTGCGGCCCAGCTCGTTGATGGCCTTCCCGTTCAGGGGGTCGCGGCCCAGGCGGATCTGGAAGGTCTGGGATTCCGCGTAGTCGCTGGGCGACCAGGCCAGGTGGGCCGAGTCGGTGGTGGGGCTGATGGTCAGGACCAGGGCCCATTCGTCCGCGTAGTGCTGGGTCAAGTCGGTGTCGACGGTCAGCTGCATGGGTGGCACTCCTTCTGGTGGGCGCATGCCGGCCGACGCCACAAGCGCCCAGGTGATGATGCAAACCACTCTAAATGAGTGATGTCATCAATTTCAATGCGGTGCCACCATCTGGTTTCGGCGCTAGAGTGTCGCCATGCTTCCAGATCCGGCCCCGTACCTAGTCGGCCCCGACGACGCCTTCGACCACCTGAGCGAGTGGAGACGGCAGTACGACCTGCTGATGAGCCAGCGCGACCCCCTGGTCAAGGCCGCGCTGTGCGGCCCGCTGTCGGAACACGGGGGAGTCGTGCAGGCCGAACGCGCCACCGGGCTCACCGCCCAGACCCTGCGCAGGATCAGGAACCGCGACGACATCCCCCTTCTGGCCGTCGACCACGTCGACGACGTGGACTGGGACGAGTACGCCGACTACCTGGAGACGCTGGGTACGACCCTTCGCCGCCAGCTCTCGGCGCTCCCGGCACCGACGGCCGGACGCGCGTTCACCACCGACGACCTGCGGGCCGACCTCTTGATCCGCCTCGCACATCGGCTGCGCGAGGCGGAACCGACGGATGCCGCGCACTGGCAGCTCACCGTGCAACTACGGCACGAGGCCCTGGCCGGCACGTCCGTCCTGCAAGAGGAGTGGAGCGAGTCCGCGGACGGGATGGCGCAGCAGGCCGAGCAGGCGCGAGTCCTGAACGAGGTAGCCGACCAGATCAGCGCCTTCCGCACCGACGGGCCGGCCGCCCTCGCCCGCCTGGACGCGGATGTGCTGGCCCGCGCCCGCGCCGAGTACGCCCCGCCGTCATCCGCCCGCTTCGCGCAACAGGGAGAATCGTGATGGCACAGACGAGACGTGACCCCGCCGCCCTCGAAGCGTGGAAGGCGGCAAACGAGCTGGTGCACTGGCTCCAGCACGCCACGAGGAACGACCCGCTGTTCCTGCTCGGCCTGCGCAGGGGCAAGCACCCCCTGGTCTACTCAGACATCCTCTTGCGCGCTTACCAGGAGGGCCGCGAAGAGGTGTATCTGGGCGTCTCCCGACTCTTCGCCCACTACCACCGCGCGCCGCGAGAGCAGGTCCGGCAACAGCTCGGCTTCGGATCCGGCAGCATGGGGACGGCCCTGGCCCGGCTGTCCTGGACCGAGCACAACCCCGCTCACAGCCGCGGCTGGTTGTACCTGGACGCGTTCGTGCGGGCCCGGGCCCGGCTGCCCTGGCGCGAGTTGACGAAGGTCTGCAATACCCTGCGGGACCGGGAGGTTGTGGCGCCGGACTGGCGGGAACTGGTCGTCGACCTCAGCGACTGGTCCCACCCGAGAGGCAGGTCCGGCGCCCGCGAGCGCTGGTTCGAGGACTTCCACGCCACTTGCAAAAATCGCGCTGATCTGTAGTCGTGCTGCCCGTCGGCGGCCCGCCGCGAACGGAACAGGGCGTGGGCTACGGCGTCGGAACGCCAGCGACCGAAGCGACCGTTCGACGCGACAACCTTCTCGGATGTCGGTGGCACCCTGCCAGCCGCCACCGACGACCCGCGCCGGCCCGGTCAGGACAGGTCGGCCGGCGGCGCGACGACCAGGGCGTCCAGCGCCGCCTGCGTACGGTTCTTGTCGTCCTTGCCCGCCCTGCGCAGCCCGGCCTTGGCGTACTTCGTCACCATGTCGACCGACTTCCAGTCCCCGGTGATGACCAGGATCTCGGCCGGGCTGTAGCCCTGGGCGGCGAGGTCGGCCGGCACCCCGGCGCGCAGGCCGTGGCTGGTGGCGTCCGGCGCATCAAAACCGCAGGTGCGGGCGACCATCCGCTTGAACGCCCGGTTCACCGACGCCCCGGTCAACCCGACCCCGGAGGCGGGCACCGGCATTAGCACCCCCTTCTGCGTCACCCCGCGCAGCAGCGGCATCCCCGGCGCATCCTGCCCGAGTTCGGCCAGCATCCCGAGGTAGGTGCGCACCACAGAGATCGCCACCGGGTCCCGGACCTTGTACTCCTTACCGGTGGACCAGTGGTCGTTCTTCGAGGTCCGCTTCCCGGCGACCATCTGCTCGGTGTCGTTCGCGAGGCGCTCGAAGGCGATCGAGTCGATCCGGTAGGCGGCCTGCTCGGAGCGGCGGGCCCGGGTGCGGTAGCCCAGGTGCAGGATCGTCAGGTCCCGCCACCGGGCCAGCGGCACACCGGCGGTCGCGCCCTGCTGGAGCTGTGCGATCCGGGCCGCGTCGATCGGCGGGCTCGACCTCGGGACGATCTTGGCGCTGGCGTGCTCGGCGGCCTGCTTGCGGATCAGCTCGGACGCCGCCAGCTTCGGCGGCCAGTTCTCGTACCCTGCCCGCGCGTTGCGGTCCCGGATCGCGGCCATCGCCAGCCGCAGTGAGCTCACCGGGGCACCCGTTTTCGTCCGGCCGCCGTGGCGGCGCAGGTGCGAGAGGTAGGACACCATGGTGGCCTCGCTGGTGCGCGGACCCGGCCGCCGACCGTTGGCCGCGCACCACCGGGCGAAGTACAGCCACTGCTCCTTGTAGGTCTTCTTGGTGCGCTCCGGCCGGGCATCCGCCAGGTCCGCGGCCGCATCGTCGGTGAGGACGTCGTCCGGGTCCGGGTCCGGGGCGACGTCGGGCAGCGCGAACTGCACGAGCACCTGGTCGTCGTCCTGGACGAGTTCGGCGTCCAGGATCTCGTCCCCGACGAGCGCCGGCAGGTTGTCCCCGCTCACCGCTCCTCCTCTCCGGCGACCGCCCACTGCCCGTCCGTCTCGACCATCGCCCGGCCGCAGCCCGCACACACTGCGGTTGGCCGGATATCGGACACGATGGTCGTCTCGACCGGCCGGTGGGTGAGGCAGGTTCCGGTGCGGCGCAGCGCGATCGCCAGGGCGGCCGCGCTGCCGGACTCCGGCCGGATGTCCAGCAGGTCGTACTCCAGCACGGCGATTCGGGTGGGGTTTGCCTGCTCCCGGACGGTCGACGGTTCGGCGGGCGTGCGGCGAAACCACTTCACGACGTCACCTCCGGGCCGGGTCCGGGCGAGTCGCCAGAACGAAGGTGCCGTGTGCGGCAGACTCAAGGAGGTCGGCGAACGTCCGGTCGGCGACGGCCGGGTAGTCGGGGTGGTCATTCCACTGGCGGGCGGCGGCGGCCAGCACTTCCCAGCCGGTGTGTGCCGCACCGGCAGCGTGGATGATGTCCTCCCTGGTCGCGGTACCGGGGGTGAGGTGGATCAGGTCGGTGACGCCGGAGCCGGCGGCGCGAAGACCGTCATCGAGTGCGCGGGCGAGACCGAGCGAGGGGTGGTCCTCGCCCAGGGTGTCCGCCAGGATCCTGGATTGTTCGGCGTAGCGGGCGGTGACGAAGTTGCGTACGGCGTCGAGTTTGGCGAGCGTGATGTACATGATCAGGTCTTCCCCTTTTCGGCCGGACCGGCCGACGGACCCAGCGTAGCCACGGTGGCTGACGATCCGTGCGCGGACACCCCGATCTGTACCAGACTTTGTGTGGATCCTCTAAATCTAATTAGAGGACGCAATACAGCGGGCGGTACAAACGAGCGCGGCCGACGGGCCGTGGTGCGGTTACGCCGAGATCAGCGCGAGGTAGGCCGGGTGCTTGTCGAAGCTCCGCGCCTGCTCCATCAGCCAGTTCAGTTTCTCCCGGGCCAGCGTCTCGGCGCCGGCCTCAACCATGGCGACGGCGTACCCGTAGGCGTAGCCGAGCATGACGTTCTCGCGAGGGGAGAACAGGCCTTCGTCGGAGCGGTCGCGCAGGAACACGAACCACCGGTCGACCTCCTCTTTGAGATCGGCCTTCCACTGCGCGGGCACCTGCTGTTCGGTCGTCATGGGGGGAGCGTAAGGCCCCGCCGACGCCAACCGGTCACCGTCCACCGGTCGTTCACTCGCCCGGGTCGACCCGGAACACTGCCACTCACCCGGTTTAGTGAACGTTTGTTCATGTCTTTTGTGTTCTCCTGCCTGCGGGTGGCAACGTGTCCGCCATGAGGATCACGATCACCGTCGAAGACCCGACCCCCGAGGTCGCGGAACAGCTGCTCGCCCTGGCCGACGAGCCGGCCGCCGTGGTGCACGCGGTGCCGGACCACCACTGGACTCCGGAGCGGGCGCGCGCCTACTACGACCGCCTGCCGCCGCGGGCGCAGCAGATTCTGCTACAGGTGGTTGAGGGTGACGGGGAGTGCCCGGCCGACGAACTGCGGGCCCAGGGGCGGAGTCTGCGGGGCTCGACGGGAGCGTTCCGCCGGGTGCTCTCCGAAGGCGCGCGCGTCGGGGTCTGGCCGGAGGCGCTGCCGATGCCCGTGGTCTCCCATGTCGTCGGCGGACAGCTCAGGAAGATGGAGATGCCGGGATACGGGACGGAACGGTACGCCCACGACGCCTTCTGCGAGGGGCTGCACGACCTGATGTTCCGGGGGCAGCAGCTGGTGTGGCCGGAGGCGAAGGAGGGCTGAGGCGGGATCACTTCACAAAAATGGTTGCGCTTTAGAACCCATTAAGGCAGGATAATGGTTGTCGGAACGCAACCGTAAGGGATACGATGCACAAGGATCTGCGAGCCCTGGTCAAGCGACTTGAACAGCAGGGGTTCGAGGTGGAGACCACCAAGAACGGCCACCTCACCGTCCGCCAGAACGGCAGCCGAGTGGCCACCCTCCCGGGACCCCCAGCGACCACCGCTCCATGGCCAACTGCCTCGCAGTCCTGAAGCGCGCCGGGTTCAAGCCCTGACCCCTGACCCACCCCGGGGGCGCCCACCAGGCGCCCCCGGCCACCCACCGGACACCCGACACCCGGAACACCGCCAACCCGCCACCAGGAGAGGACAGATGATCACCACCACGACCACGTGGGCCGTCTACATCGAGTACGGGACCACCGTCTCCGACGACGTCCACGACGAGCTGTTCCACCGCCTCGGGTCCTACGGCGCCGCCCCGACCACCGCCCCGAACGGCAACTTCGGCGCCATGATCGAAGTGAAAGCCGCCACCGCCGAACTCGCCGACGCCCGCGCCCAGGAGATCGTCGGCGGCGTACTGCGCCTCGTCCACGGCTCCGCCCCCATCGCCGTCATCGAGGTCATGTCCACGAAGGAACGCGACCGCCGGACCCACGCCCCGGACATCCCCGAACTCACCGGCGCCCCCGGCCTCGCGCAGCTGCTCGACATCACCCCCCAGGCCGCCCGCAAGCGCATCCACTCCCCCGAGTTCCAGCGCCACGTCCCCCTCGCCACCACCATCGACGGCCGCCCCTACTTCATCGTCGAGCACGTCAAGGCCTACGCCAAGCAGCGCGGCCCCGGCCGCCCCCACAAGACCACCGAGCAGTGACCACCCAGCCGGACGGGCCCGCCCCGTCCCAACCCGCCGAGGAAAGGATCACCATGGACCAGGACGTGCTGACCGAGGTCATCCAGGACACCCTGGAGAAGATCGTGAACGAGAGGGGAAGCCTGGACGACCTGGAGTACGAGGACCTGGCCCAGAGCATCACCAACGCGATCCGTAAGGACGGCCGGCTGTGACCCGCCTCCGGGGCCGCTGGCGGCCGCTGCCGGCCGACACCGAGCCGATCGATCAGCACAGCCTGCTGGAGTGGTGGCCCACCCAGCATGCCGCCGAGCAGTCGCTGCGCGAGCGCCTCGGCGCGCAGCCGGCCACCATCGCCGGGATCGCCCGCAGCGCCCTGGAGAGCCGCCTGGGCATCCGCGTCGCGCTCGGCGGTCAGGTCCGCCACAACGGCCGCGACGGCGAGATCGTGAACACCGCCGGGCAGCGGCTGAAGGTGCTGTCCGACGGGGACGAGATGCCGTCCGTCTGCCACATCACCTGGAAGATGGCGTACGAGACGGCCACCGGCTGGGTCGCGGCCACCCCCGTCCCGGACCCATGGGCCGCCGCACCAGCCGGAGCCGCGTGATGGCCGCGCTCGCGCCCGCGGCACCGGTTGTTCTCACGCCCACCGACGACCCGACACCCGTCGAGAAAGCGGTGGTTGACGGCATCGCCGCCGACTTCGACCCCGAGACCTTCCTGTGGATCGTCTTCCACCGTCCCGATGGCGGCGCCCGGATCTGGTACGCCTGGACGGTCGGCGGGCACCCGCTCGGCGACCGGGTCGACCACGCCGCGCTCGCCGCCGGATATGACTGCTCCGACTGGTTCTGGATCGGAAACCGTCACCTGACCAAGCACACCCGGGGCCGGATCACCATCGACGCCTACCCGTTGCGGCCCGTCGAAGCCGACGTTCGAGGCGGCGTGCGCGCGCCCGAGACCGAGCGGGACGGCCTGCGCCGGCTGATCGACACCGCCTGGTCCATGAGCGGCAGGCCCGCTCCGAGCCGACCATCGACGTCGGCCGCTGGCTCGGTGTCGGCCCGGCTCTCCTCACCGCCCGGCCGTGATCTGGGGTTCGGGGTCGAAGCCGCGGCAGACGGCTTCGACCCCGAACCGCTACCAGGAACCGGCCGAGGCCGAAGGGGAGGCCGTGCCCGCGGTGACCGGCTCCGGCGTGACCGTGATGTAGGTCGGGGCCGGAGCGGTCTCCCGGGCGCGGGCCGTGTACCAGCCGGCGCCGAACGCGAGAATCCCGATCAGGAGGCCGGCGAGGACCATGGTGACGTAGTGCTGCTTCACGACACCTGCTGTTCGACGCTCAGGATCATCGCGTCATAGACGGGGCTGTCGTCGGCGTGCTTGATCTGTCCGATGATCTCGTAGCCCCATCGAAGGTAGGCGCCGTGCGCGGGCTCGTTGTCGGGGATGCAAGTGAGTGTCGTCCACGCCTGCTCCCGTCCGGCGACCCACCTGTCGTGCAGGCTCCTGCCGACACCCTGGCTTCCGTGGTCCGGCCGGACCATCAGTTCGCGCAGCCAGGCGACATCACCGGTCTGGGCGGCGGCGACCATCGCCTCAGGACGATGGTCGCCGAGCGACACCCACCAGGTGCGTTCGGCGGGCAGGGTGACGCCGTGGACCAGGCCGACCATGACGTCGCCGATATGAGCGGTGAGGCACTCGAAGCCGGGCATCTTGGTGGCGCCGAGCAGGCGGTCATGGAACGCGCTGGCGGAGAAGAAAGGGTCGTCAGCGTACGGCGGAACGTTGTAGACCGAGCGGTACACCTCCACGAGGTCATTGAGGATCGAGACGGTGCTGTCAGGGGTGTGAAGTTCGAGGCGCAGTGCTGTCGTTGGCACGGTATTCCTTGCTGTTCAAGCGGCGTACTGGGTGATGCGTTCGATCGTGTGTTGGGCGCGGGAGTCGTCGTAGTGGTGCAGGCCGGATGCGATTCCCAGGAGAACCTGTTTGTTTCGACGGGAGGTCATGCCGCCGCCGATCATTCGGACGGACTCCTCGGCGGCGTCAATGGATTGGTCAAGGTCGCCGGCCGACAGCGCCGCTCCGGAGAGGCGGACCAGGCACATGCCGCGGTTGCGGTCGTGGGCGGTGTCCTGCAGTTGCGCGGACCGGCTGAGGAGGTCGACGGCCTTCTTGTGCTCGCCGAGGTCGCTGCGGCACATGCCTTCCAGGCAGACCAGTTCCGCCTCGTTGAGGAACTGGGTCCACTGGGGGTCGTGTTCGGTGCCGCCCAGTTCGAACGCTCGCCAGGCCCTGAGGATCGCCTCGTTAGTACTGGTGGTGTCGCCCATGGCGGCGTATCCCTGTGCCTCGCGGACAGCGAGGAGCGAGTGCACGCGGGCCGGCGCCCAGGAACCGATGTGGTTCTGGGCGATCTTCGCGAAGCGGACCGCGTTGCGGGGCTTCCCGAGGTCGACGGCCTGCCTTGCCATCACGGACAGCGTGCGCACAGCGAGCGGTTCGTCTTCGGACAGTAGGGCGGAGTTGAGGGCGCGTTCCCAGAGGTTCGAGGCGTCGAGAGTGCGCCCGGCGTCGTAGCAGTACCAGCCGATGGAGGTGGTCAGCGAACCCGAGATTGCTCGTAGCTCGTTGCCGATCGGCTCGGTGAAGACCGCCCGGTCCAGTAGGTCGTCGATGTAGTGCAGGGTGTACTGGGCGCCACGCCAAAGCAAGTCCCCGCCGAAGCGCTGGTCGAGGGCGTCCAGGTTGGAGATGGCCTCGCGCAGATCCTCGATCTCGTCGTCGCCGACCCGGACGGAATCGCAAGACCTGGCGTTGGCGACAGGCAGCCAGGGCAGCGCGCTGAAAGTGGCGGCCACACCGGCGGCCGCCAGGACGTCGCGTCGTTTCACAGGCGGGATGATGCCCCCCTCCGCGAGTCCAGCGCCAGCCGGGAGTAGATCGACCGGCGACACGAAGCCCAGTTGGTCGTAGGGGGCCCCGAACGCCTCGCACAGCGATCTCAGGACCTCTGGCGAACGAGGAACCTCGGGGTGGGGCGTCGTCTCCCAGCGCCGCCACGTCCGCTCAGCTACCCCCACAATCTGGGCAGCTTCCTCTTGCGTCAGGTGCTTTCGCTTTCGGGCCTCGTACAGCAACCGGTTGCGGGCCTTAGGCATTCGGCTGCTCATGGCAGTTCCTTACGCATCGTCACACATCAAACATAGAGCGACATCCAGCCGATCGACCGCCTTGCTGCCGGATTCACCGCCCGGAACACGGAACGTCCGGTGAATGTCCGGTCGATGTCCGGTCCCATGTCCTTCCCGGTCTCTGCGCAGGTTGGTGAAATGGGGGCCCGCTGCGGAGCGGAACTGCATCGTCACAGAGCGCTCCGCTCCGCAGCGGCCCCCATCCATCTCTGGCGCGGGAGCCAACCCCGGAGGTATGGCATGAACACATCTACCTTGGATGGCCCGGGCACCGGCTCCATCCCGGTCGCGATCTACGCGCTGTCGTCCGGTGCGCAGCAGCCGGCCCTCCAGCTGGAGGACTGCCGGATGACGGCGGTCGCGCGGGGCTGGAAGCCGACGCCGGTACACGAGTACTGGGACGCGTGCCCGCCGTACGGGCGTCCCCGGCTGAGCCTGGGCCTCCGGTGGGGCGATGCTCTGAGGGCGGCGGAGTGCGGCCAGGTGGGCGGGATCGTGGTGCACAACGTCCTGGCCGTGGTCCTGGACCAGGACTTGATGGACGGACTGACGAGCTGGGCGAACGACCACTCGGTGCTGGTGCACTTCGTGCACGGGCAGCCGTACGGCGGGCCCCACCTGCAGATCGGCCGACTGCCGCAGAGATCGTTCCGCTGAGGTGCCGGCGGCGGCCGCGGTGGGAGCCGAGGCGGCGGCGGCGCGGTTGAAGGCGGCGCTGGCACAGCACGGCATCGTCTTGCCGAGTCTGGGGGCGTACCCGTACCTGGTGGGCCCCCAGAGCACGCCGATGGTTGAACTCGGCGGCATCACCGTGGAGTTGGCTGTGCGGTTGGCCGAGGTGCTCGAAGGGCCGGCGGGGCCGTGACGACGCGGACGAGCGTCCCGCGCGCCGCCTGGCGCTGAGCCCCCTGTGCCGTTCGGCGCGCGACTGAATCTGACCCGATCCCCGATCGATCCTGAGAGGACCACCGTGTACGCCGTCTCGACCACCCTGCCCACCACGACCGCCGTAGACGCCGGGCGCAGCTGGCTGGCGTACTGGAGCACCGATCCGGGGGCGTGCCTGGCCGCCTGGGCCGGGGGCGGGCTGGCCGCGATTCCGATGGGTGCCTTCTGGGTCGTGCAGACCTCGGCGACGCTGGGGTTGCGCGCGGCGCAGGTGCTGCCGCAGTGCGGGCCGGTCCTGCACAGCGTCGTGGGCGCGACGGTGGAGCTCCTCGTGGCGCCCCCGACGGCGCCGCTTCGATCGGGGTGGCGCGGCATCGGGCGGGTGCTGGACAGGGGGTTCCTGCTGTGTCCGGCGCCGGGCGCGACCGCGCCGTTGACGACGGAAGGCCTGCCGGTGCGCAGGGCGGCGCGGTGGGTGGTGGAGCCGGACGGCAGCGGCCGGCTCCTGGCCCTGGACGAGGTGCTGGCGGCACTGGGCGCGGACTACGACCGCGTCGTCGCCCGGGACGAGGAGCGGGAGTGCGCCGGGGCGGCGGGTCCGGCCCGGCCGCTGGCCGCGGGCGCGTTCCTGCGCGCGGCGCGCAGACCGCTCTGACCGGCCGCGATCTCCTGGCAGCGCCCCGACTTGGGCGGCTGTCAGGTGCAGGCCCGCGTTGTGCTGGGCGGGCCTGCGGCGGGAGCGTGCGTGCCCCACACCCCCGTGGGCACGCCCCTCGCCAAACCCCTGGTTCCGCCCCCGCTCTGTTCCGGGGGCGGGACCAGGCAATCCGGTGGTGGGGGGCCCCCCCAGGGGGGGGCCCCCCCCCCCCGAAAGCCCCGCCCGAACCCCCCCCCGGCGCGGGCACAGGAGACAAGGGGGGGGGGGGGGGGGGGCGCCCGCACACCCACGACCC